>JAFTZF010000006.1 GCA_017464645.1 Lachnospiraceae bacterium
CAGTGATGTAAAGGGTATGTACGGAGAGCATCGGGACAAATTTATCAAGGGCCAGTTAGATATTGAGAAAGATTGGGACGCCTATGTGACCAGTATGAACAAGATGGGTCTTGATAAACTGACGGCTGCATGGCAGAGCATTTATGACAGAACAACGGCGCAATAAATACTTGCAATGGATTTTAAGTAACTATTAATTTGTGTTTGAAAGGAGAAAACTATGAAAAGACTGACAAAATTACTGGTTCCCGTATTTATGTTTGCGTTCCTGGTGGCCTTTTGTGCTCTTCCCGTAAAGGCTGAAGGCAATGTGATTTTCATCAAAGACGGCGCAACCGGAGACGGAAGCAGCGCAGACAGCGCATTAAAACCCACTACCGGAAATTATGACGCTAACAATCCCCAGCCTGAACTGTACAAGGATGCTGCTCTGTATCAGGCTATGGAGAAACTGATGGAAGCCGGCGGCGGCACCATCGTTGTATGCGGTCCCTACACTCTGGATGACTCCAACTGTAAGTCCATCGGTGGCTCAAGTGCAGACTTTATTATGGATCCCACCACTTACATGCCGGATGTTACCATTACATACACCAGCGTTTGGGATGGCGTAGACTATCGTGAGACCGCAGGTGCTGAGATCATTCTGGATCAGCGTGCACATCTGACATTCCCCACAGGTACTGTGCTGGAGAATATCAATGTCCGTGGTACCGAGGCCAATGAGGTACACTTTGTTTGTGCAGGAATCAACCCCATCACTCTGGCTCAGGGAACCAACTTCATTCCCTGGGAAGAGGGCAATCTGGAAACTGCTCCCACACTCCTTGGATCTTTCCGTAACAACCGTGACGGTCTGAAAGAAGGTAACACCAGCATTACCATTGATATCGGTGATGAAAACGCCGTTGGCCGTATCTTCGGTCAGTGTAACGGCGGTACCGGAAGACATATAGGTGATGCCAATATTACCATTAAGAGTGGTACTATATGGTCTGTTTTTGGCGACAGCCCCTGCCATGAGCAGGTACCCATTGAAGGCAATGTTACCATCAACCTTGAAGGCGGTATCTTTACAGGCATTATCGGCGGCGTTTGGACCGGTTTTGTAGGGGATGGCGATAGAGCAGTCAACATCAACATTACCGGTGGAGATTTCACCAATTGCCCGATCATCATGGGTTATAGCCCCAACTCTCTGACAGCTAACGTACCCAACAGTGCAGTGGTAGATATGACCGGCGCTTCCGCAGAGGTTGCAGAGGCTGCTTATGCAGTATGTGACGGAACCATTACGGAGGTGAAGCTGCCCGAAGGTTTAAGCTTCGAGGCTTCCGCAGAGGATGCAGAGAACGCAGAGACTGAGACAACCGGTGGTGCAGCAGAAGAGAACACCGAGGACGGCGGCGTAAATGTTGCTTTGATCGTTGTTATCGCAGTTGTAGTTGTTGCAGTGATCGTAGTTGCAGTAGTTCTCAAAAAGAAAAAAAGCGCTTAATTCTTTCTGAATAATTGAAAGATTTCCATTGCGAAGGTAAAAGACAGCCGTATATGCGGCTGTCTTTTTTCTCTGTTTATCAAATGGCAACAGGTGAAATACTTTTATGAAAAGGGTAGCTGAAGCGGGGAGTCTGTGGTATTATAAAATATATCACGGGGAAATTTGGGAGAAAAACAAGGCAAATAAAAAGTTATCAAAGGAGCAGAGTGTGACATGATCAGAGAAGAGTATTACAGCGCCCAGTGGCAGTTTCCGTTTGTGGTTTACCGGCCAAATGAATGCAAGAGAAATTTGCCTTTAATTGTACAATTACATGGAGCGGGAGAGGCAGGAAATGGCAAAGAGCAGCTGCATCTGGTTGATGTGAATGGCTTTTCCAAAATGCTTGTACAAGATGGGGAGTACCCCTGTATTTTTGTGATGCCCCAGTGCAGTCCGGAATCTTTTTGGGCCGCGGAAGTCCCCAATATATATGAGTTTATAAAAGCTGTCATTCAGAAATATGAGGTGGACGAGGATAGAGTTTATCTGACCGGAATGAGTATGGGCGGATACGGCACATGGTATACAGCCCTCAGATATCCGGAGCTCTTTGCTGCAATCGCCCCTGTTTGTGGCGGTGGCATGGTCTGGAGAGCAGGCGCATTGAAAATGCCCATCTGGGCATTCCATGGAACAGAAGATACTACCGTATATCCGTCTGAAACCATGAATATGATCGCAAAGATAAGAACGGTCGGCACCAATAAGAACGAAGTGAAGATGACCATTTTGGATAACGTGGGTCACAATGCATGGGACTATGCCTATACAGCGGAGCTTTTGGAATGGCTGTTGAGTCACAGAAGGTAATTGTTATATCTCCACCTTGCGGAGGGCCAAAGGATGCAGGATATAAGCCAAGTTGATAAAAATTTTCAAATTGAAACGGAAATTGTTCGTGAGAATCTTCGGTTCTATGATGCAGAAGCTGCACCGTTCCGGGTATATGGATTGCTGCGGGAGGATGACAGATTTTGCCGGATGCCGAAAGCCGTTGCCAAGAGTATCAATGATGGGGTGCACAAGCTGTATGCCAATACAGCCGGCGGCCGTGTCCGCTTTGTGACAAACAGTCCTTATGTGGCCATATCTGCAGAAATGGATGGGATCGGGAAGATGCCTCATTTTGCATTGACAGGAAGTGCGGGATTTGATCTTTATGCAGATGAGGGTGATGGACAGAGATATATGGGCACTTTTGTACCGCCTTTTGATATCCATAACGGGTATGAAAGCGTGATTGATTTTTCGGATAGAACAGAGCGTCTGATAACCATCCATTTTCCGTTGTACAGCAATGTGAAGAAGTTGTATATCGGATTGGAAGATGGAGCGGTATTGGAAGCGGCGCCGGATTATACCTATCAGAAACCAATGGTGTATTATGGGAGCTCCATCACCCAGGGCGGGTGTGCATCCCGGCCGGGCAACGCCTATCAGGCGATTCTTTCGCGGCTGCTGGATTGGGATTTTGTGAACCTTGGATTTTCAGGAAGCGCTAAGGGAGAAGAGGCCATGGCAGATTATATCAGCAGTCTGGACATGGGGCTGTTTGTGATGGACTATGACCATAATGCGCCGACTGTAGAGCACTTGAAGGCCACTCATGAGCGTATGTTTCAAAAGGTGAGAGCGCGGCATCCCCAGTTGCCCATTGTTATTATGACAAGGCCTAAAGCGCATTTGACAGAGGAAGAGAACCAGCGTATGAGGGTCGCAGAGCAGACCTGCAGGAATGCCGTTCAGGCGGGAGATAAACAGGTTTACTTTGTAAAAGGCAGTGATTTGATTGATCCTCATATGATGGAGACGGCTACGGTGGATGGCTGTCATCCCAATGACAGTGGATTTGTGAGCATGGCGTATGCTTTGTATGATGTGCTGAAACATATTTTGTTGTAGAAATAAAGAGGATACCAGGAAAGGATGTGCAGAAATTGCACATCCTTTTTTACTGAAGCAATCATTTGAGGTGCAAATTTCGCATTTATGGCAATAATTATATTGCCATAAAAATGATATGAGGATAAAATAGAAACAGGAGTAACAATATCCCGGAAAGCAAAGGCAGGTGTAAAAGCGATGGATAAAAAATTGATGATTCAGGCACTTGTAAAATATATGCTGGGACTTGTTATGGTACAGATATTATTGTTTGTACCTGCAGGCACTCTGAACTATTGGAACGGATGGCTATTCATAGGCCTTTTGTTTGTTCCTATGCTTTTCCTGGGAATAATACTTTTTGTAAAAGCGCCGGATTTGCTGGAAAAGCGGCTGAATACCAAAGAGAAGGAAGGCAGTCAGAGGCAGGTCATTGGCCTGTCGGCCCTGATGTTTCTGGGCGGCTTCATTGTCTCCGCTCTGGATTACAGAGTTGGCTGGACAGAAATGCCGGTGGCCGTAGTGATCGTGGCGGCTGTGATTCTTTTGCTTTCTTATGGACTATATGCAGAGGTCATGCGGGAGAATGCGTATCTTTCCAGAACTGTGGAAGTGCAGGAGAACCAGCAGATCATCGATACGGGGCTCTATGGAATCGTAAGACATCCCATGTATTTGGCATCGACCCTGTTGTTCCTTTCCATACCACTAGTGCTGGGGTCCATTGTGGGCTTTTTGATTTTCTTGATCTATCCGGTTCTGATGGTAAAGCGGATCCAAAACGAGGAAGAGGTTTTGGAAAAGGGTCTGAAGGGGTATTCGGAATATAAGAAGAAGGTAAGATATCGCTTGCTGCCGTTTATCTGGTAGCTGACAAATAGATGAAAAAGCAGAACGGAGGTATTTCCTATGAAGTATGCAGGAGACAGTGGAAAACAGTATCATATTCAGGTGGGAGAAGGGGATGTAGGCAAATATGTGATCTTGCCGGGAGATCCCAAACGATGTGCGAAAATTGCGAAATATTTTGATGACCCGCAGTTGGTGGCTGACAGCCGGGAGTATGTGACTTATACAGGATATCTGGATGGGGTAAAGGTCAGTGTGACCTCTACCGGTATCGGTGGCCCTTCTGCGGCCATTGCCATGGAAGAACTGGTAAAGGCAGGAGCAGATACCTTTGTTCGGATCGGTACCTGCGGCGGCATGCAGCCGGAGGTAAAGAGCGGAGATGTGGTCATTGCCACGGGAGCCATCCGCATGGAGGGCACCAGCAAGGAATATGCGCCCATTGAGTTCCCGGCAGTGGCAAATCTGGACATTGTCAATGCCCTGGTGACAGCAGCCGGGGAAAAGGGAGCGCCCTATCATGCAGGTGTAGTGCAGTGCAAGGATTCCTTCTATGGCCAGCATGCTCCGGAGATCATGCCGGTCAGCTATGAGCTGGTAAATAAATGGGAGGCATGGAAACGGCTGGGCTGTCTGGCCTCTGAGATGGAGTCTGCGGCGCTGTTCGTGGTGGCCAGCTATCTGAAGGTGCGCATGGGCTCCTGCTTCCTGGTAGTTGCAAATCAGGAGAGAGAGAAACTGGGCCTGGAAAATCCCGTAGTGCATGATACGGATCTGGCGATCCAGGTGGCTGTTCAGGCAATTCGTAATTTGATCAAAGAGGACCGGTGATCGTATGGAACCATTAAAAGAGACACAGGTAAAGCAGTTGATTGAGATGGCTATGGCCCAGAGAGCGTTTTCCTATGCGCCCTATTCCGGTTTTCGGGTGGGAGCGGCCCTGCTGGCTGCAGACGGCACTGTTTACACCGGCTGCAATATTGAAAATGCTGGCTACACACCTACCAACTGCGGGGAGCGCACCGCTTTTTTCAAGGCAGTGAGCGAAGGCTGCCGGGAGTTTCGGGCTATCTGCGTGGTGGGTGGCAAAGATGAGGTGCTGACAGAATATGCGGCTCCCTGCGGAGTCTGCCGTCAGGTGATGATGGAATTTTGCGATCCGGAGACTTTTGATGTGATCCTGGCTGTTTCTCCGGAGCAGTATGAGATCTTTAAATTAAAAGACCTGTTTCCCAGGGGATTCGGGCCTGGGAATCTGGCATAAAGCCCGGAAGACAGAGCCCGAAAAGCAAAGACGCAGCGGAGAAATCAATGGATAACTACAAAGTGATAAGGGAAAACTGGCAGAAGATTTTTGCAGGCATGGACCATGTGGAGCTGAAGGAACGCTTCGGTCTGCGGGAAGATGCCCATGCCCTTTATATTACGTATTTTCAAAGAGAATATCGATTGGACAAAGCAGATGGGAAGCTGACACTGCCGGGAGATCCCCGGCAGGAGCTGCCCTTTGATACTGTTATGACGATTTATCATCTGTTTTATTATTCCAAGACAGGAGCAAAGGTGCGGGGTGAATTTGTGCCTTTTCGGCAGGTAAAGCGGGCGGCACCCTTTGATGCGGCTTATCAGAGGAATATTCTGGAGCCGCTGGCCCGGACTTTTGACGGTCATGCCAAGGAGCTGCGCAGGGCCTGCGAAGCTTTAAAGGGCCGGCCCATTCCTCAGGGGGACGTGGGATATGTGATGGATGCCTTCGATTGCATGCCGCTGACCGTTGTATTTTGGGACGGGGATGAGGAGTTTGGTGCCCAGGCCAATATTTTATTTGATGGGGATATTACGGATTTTCTTCATGAGGAGACGGTGGTTTTGCTGGCTGCGGA
The DNA here is from genome assembly GCA_017464645.1 of Lachnospiraceae bacterium. Next base: position 6,160 of record JAFTZF010000006.1, read on the forward strand.
TTTGGTCCGCCATCTGGTGGAGCATTCAGGAGTGCAAGGCTGTTACCTCTGTCCCAGAGAATGCGGGGCAAAGCGAAGGGAAGGGCAAAAGGGCGTCTGTAAAGCGGATGAGCGGATCCTGGTGGCCAGGGCTTCCCTGCACATGTGGGAGGAACCCTGCATTTCCGGAGAAAAGGGCTCGGGAACCGTATTCTTTTCCGGCTGCTCTTTGGGCTGCGTCTATTGCCAGAATGAACGGATCTCCGGGGCTCAGGTGGGATATGCACTGACCACGGAGGAGCTGGCAAAGACCTTTCTGGTGCTCCAGGAAGCAGGGGCGGAGAATATCAATCTGGTAACGCCCAGCCACTATGCCTGGGAGATCCGGGAGGCATTGCTTCTGGCCAGGCAGCAGGGACTGAAGCTTCCTATCGTCTATAACTGCAGCGGCTACGAAAAGGTGGAGACCCTCCGTCTGCTGGAAGATGTGGTGGACATTTATCTGACGGATTTTAAATACATGGATGAGGAACTGGCCGGGCGCTATTCCCGGGCCAAGGACTACCCCGGGGTGGCCAAAGAGGCCCTGGCAGAGATGGTGCGCCAGCAGGGAGAGCCTCAGTTTGATCACCGGGGCATGATGCAAAAGGGTGTGATTCTGCGGCATCTGCTGCTGCCAGGCTGTCTGGAAAATGGCAAGGCGGTGGTGCGTCATGCCTTTGAAGCCTATGGAAATGGGATTTTTTACAGTGTCATGAATCAATATACCCCGATGCCACAGATGGCGGACTGTCCGGAGCTGTATCGCAAGGTGACGGATGAGGAATATGATGCCCTGGTGGATTACGCTCTGGAGCTGGGTGTGGAAAATGGCTTTATTCAGGAGGGTGAGACAGCCCAGGAGAGCTTTATACCGGATTTTGAAGCGCCGGAGCTGCTGGACCGGGTGCTGAAGGAGAGAGACCTATGATACAATTGCCGGAATTATTTGTAAAACGCATGCAGGAACTTCTGGGAGAAGAGGAGTATGCCCTCTTTGCACAGAGCTATGAGGCAGAGCGCCATCAGGCCCTGCGTGTGAACACAGCGAAAATATCGATTGAGGACTTTTTGAGCCTGTCGCCTTTTTCCCTAAGGCAGGTGCCCTGGGCCGCGGAAGGGTTTTACTATGAAGGAACCGACCGGCCCGGCAAACATCCCTATCATGAGGCAGGACTTTATTATATTCAGGAGCCCAGCGCCATGGCAGTAGCTGCGTTGGCAGACGCACAGCCCGGAGAGCGGGTGCTGGATCTGTGCGCGGCTCCCGGAGGCAAGACCACCCAGCTGGCGGCGGCCATGAAGGGGGAAGGTCTGCTGGTCTCCAATGAGATCCACCCGGCCCGGGCAAAGATCCTGGCCCAGAATGTGGAGCGCATGGGGATTCCCAATGCCCTGGTGACCAATGAAAGTCCGGCTTCTTTAGTATCCCATTTCCCGGTCTTTTTTGACCGGATCGTGGTGGATGCGCCCTGTTCCGGCGAAGGCATGTTCCGCAAGGAGGAGCAGGCAGCGTCCCAGTGGAGCCCGGAAAATGTGGAGCTGTGTGCCCGGCGCCAGGCGGAGATCCTTAAGGATGCAGCTAAGATGCTGCGGCCCGGCGGACGGCTGGTGTATTCCACCTGTACCTTTGCGCCGGAAGAAAATGAGGGCAGTATCAGTTGTTTTCTGGAAAGTCACCCGGAATTTTCAGTGGAAGCTGTTTCCGCCTACGAGGGCTTTGCACCGGGACGGCCCGGCTGGGCAGGCGCATGTGAGCAGGTCGGCGGAACCTATCGCCTGTGGCCTCACAGGCTGGAGGGCGAGGGCCATTATGCGGCAGTGCTGAAAAAGACCGGTCAAAACGAAACCGGTGCACCCGCAGAAAAAGAGAAAAAAAATGCGGGAAAGGGCCTGGATAAAAAATTATGGAAGGCCTACGAGGATTTTGTAAAAGAGAATCTCACCCGGGAGCCGAAAGGAGAGCCGGTACTCTTTGGAGAGCAGCTGTATCTGATGCCGGAAGCAGTGCCCTTAAAGGGACTGAAGGTGCTGCGGGCAGGGCTCCATCTGGGAACTTTCTGCAAAAACCGGTTTGAGCCTTCCCATGCGCTGGCCCTGACGTTGTCAGCCGCAGACGCAGTGCGGAGCATCACACTGCCGGCAGACAGCCCCAAGGTGCGGGCCTACCTGCGAGGTGAGACCCTTCCCCTGGAAGAGGAAAAAGGCTGGTGTCTGGTGCTGGTGGACGGCTATTCCCTGGGCTGGGGCAAGGCCAGCGCAGGTGTGCTGAAAAATCACTACCCCAGGGGATTGCGCTGGAACGGATAGATTAAGAACATATGAGGAAATAACGATGGAACGGGAAATGAATCTGGATGAAATATCCGATGGAAAACGATATGGATTAAATGATCTGGTAAAGGTAGGCTGCGAGGACTGCGCAGGGTGCTCTGACTGCTGCCAGGGGATGGAGGATACCATTGTACTGGATCCCTTTGACATGTATCGTCTCACGCAGGGACTTCAAAAGAGCTTTGAGGATCTGCTGGACGAGGCCTGTACCTTAGGTATGGTGGACGGACTGGCGCTGCCAAGACTGAAGATGGCAGGGCCGAAGGAGCGGTGCGTCTTTTTAAATGAACAGGGCCGATGCAGCATCCATGCCTATCGGCCGGGTATCTGCCGTCTGTTCCCGCTGGCCCGGGTGTACGAGGAAAACTCCTGCTGGTACTTTTTGCAGGTGCATGAGTGTCCCAAGAAAAACAGGACTAAGGTGAAGGTTCAGAAGTGGCTGGATACACCCAGTCCCAAGCGGTATGAGGAGTACCTGCTGCAGTGGAGGCAGATCTGCAGGCGCTTGCGGGAGAAGGCGGCAGCCAAAGAGGAACTGCGCCGGGAAATCATGCTGGGTATCCTGCAGAACTTTTACCAGACGCCCTATGATGCAACGAGAGATTTTTATGAACAGTTTCAGGAAAGAATAGCCGCACTCCCCTGGTAAAGGGAGGCGGCTTTTTCTTTAGCAAAAATCAGCTGATTCCGAACGATATATGTGCACCTAAGCGTCTGCATCCATAGTCGGAAACAGCCGCATCAACTCCAAATCCTTTGCCCTGTCATCCCAGCCCCGGATCAGCACCAGCTCTGCAGGCCGATTCTTATTAAGGCAGATCACGCAGGAGATCCTGCGCAAAGAGGCCAGTACCTGGTCCCGGGGCGTGAGGGTCTCCCGGCAAAGGAAATCCGTCATCTGCTGCAGGGCCTGAGATGCATTTGGTGCAGGCAGGGTGGTCCAGCAGCGGCAGCCTCGGGAGGCAGCCTTCCAGAAGGGAAGAGCATTTTCCTGAGTCAGTTCATCCAGAATATAGTAATCCGAATCCAGCAGCAGGCCGTATTCCATCAATTCCCGGGTATCACAGGCTGCATTGGTCCGAGAGGAAGGAGCGGTATGCTGGAACATGATCTCCGGGTGAGACAGGGAAAACAGCTCCTCGGTTTCCTGAATAGCAAGAGCGCTTCGGTCGTGGGGAATCAGATCCAGCAGAGCATTGATCAAGATGCGCTGACGGCGGCTGTCGCTGCCGGTAAAGAGGAGGCACCCTCCCTGTCTGGCTTCCTTTGCCAGATGACGGGCGGCCTCAGAGGTCAAAAAGCCTTCAGAAACCAGGTCCTTCAGCCGCTTTTTTTTCTTGGGGATCCGATGTACATGCAGGTAAGGAGTGCTGACAGAATTGATTCTTCGGGAGGAAATGTGAAAGCACAGAATATCCTCCGGCCGGGAAACTGTGTCGCAGAAGCTGAGGACCGACTGGTTGTCTAAAAGCTGCAGTTCGTTTTTAGAGAGCAGGTATTCGATAAAGTGCAGGTATTGGTTCTTGCTCTGAAAATAAAAGGATGCAGTCTTGCGGACACCTAGGGCCTTCAGACGGATCTGGTCATGAGCCAGGATCTTGATGTCTGAGACCCGTTCGTCTTCCAGCAGATGAAACAGCAGAGCCTGTCCCACCAGGCTGTCCCAGATACGCTGGGCCATGAGGCGGGTCTGAGCGTCGGGAAGGCTTCTGAGGCGCAGAGAGTCCTGGATATTTTCCAGAGCCTCCAGCCGGAATTTGCGGGTAAAAAAGAGGGGCAGAGAACGTGTATCTGCACCGATATTAAGAGTCCAGTAATCCATCATGTCTAAAAATAATGCTTGTTCCTCCATAGTAAGCCTCCTTTGATGTAATCTGCAGCCAGAAGATGAAGACGATGAAACTGTTCCAAATAGTCCGAATTCTGACCACAGTGTTTTCTGGTGTAATAAAATCTAAAAAAACGATTGTCCTGTTTGGTGGAAATGGCAGCCTGAAACGCTGCGTTGGAAGTAACAGCAAAAGCAGAACCCACAGGTAAGCGATAGAAACGCTGAAATTGGAGAAGGTCCCGCCGGGAAGAATAGTGATTGCTGTTTAAAAGAAAAAAGCTTTGTTTGATATGGCGGAAATTACGGATAAAAAAGGTGGTAATCTCCTGGGTGGTGCAGAGAAAATAAAACATGCAAAAATCATTGTTTTCGATCCGCCGGCCCACGTCATCCTCCGGAACGCAGGAATGAAAGGTATAGGTAAACTCTGAGTTACAGAGCAAAGCGGTTTTACAAAGGGCTGTATAGGCGGCATGGCCTACGCAGTCGTAAAATTGCCGAACCTCCGGTCTGAGAGACTCGACAGCAAAAAAGCAGATTTTTTTAATATGATCAACGCCCCTTTCCTTGTCAAAATAGAAATAAAATGTGTGGAAGTGAAGAGGAATTCTCTTCTGAAATTGAGAATTTAAGATAAAGTCATTATACGGAATCCGCCTGTTTTTGTAAATAGAATGCCGTTGACAATTTTTCGAAATTACGGTTATATAGATAGTAAAAGGAGGTCAAAAACATGAAGGAAACAAAACGTGTCATTGAAGCAGGAAAAGCAGTATTGGGTATCGAGCTGGGTTCCACCAGGATCAAGGCAGTTCTCATCGGAGAAGACCATAAGCCCATTGCATCGGGCAGCCACAGCTGGGAAAATCGCCTGGAGAACGGAGTATGGACCTACTCCATGGAGGATATCTGGAAGGGTCTGCAGGACTGCTATCAGGATCTGGCCTCAGATGTAAAAAAGACCTACGGACTGGAACTGACACGAGTGGGGGTCATCGGTATCAGTGCCATGATGCACGGTTATATGGCATTTGACGAAAAGGGAGAGCTGCTGGCGCCCTTCCGCACCTGGCGCAATACTCTGGCTGGTAGGGCAGCGGCAGAGCTGACCGAGCTGTTCCAGTACAACATTCCCGAGCGCTGGAGCATTTCCCATCTGTATCATTCGATTTTGAATAAAGAGGCACATGTGCCGCAGATTACATATCTGACCACATTGGCAGGCTATATCCACTGGCAGCTGACGGGCCGCAAGGTTCTGGGCGTGGGAGATGCCTCCGGTATGTTCCCCATCGATCCTGAAACAGGGACATATCGCATGGACCTGGTGGAGAAATTCGACGCAGAGGTGGCACCCTGCGGCTTCTCATGGAAGCTTACGGATATCTTGCCCCGGGTGCTGTCCGCCGGTGAAGCGGCAGGGGTCCTCACAGACACAGGTGCAAAGCTGCTGGATGTGTCGGGCAAGTTGGAGGCAGGAATTCGGCTGTGTCCGCCGGAAGGAGACGGAGGAACGGGTATGGTAGCCACCAACAGCGTGGCCAGGCGTACCGGCAATGTGTCCGCAGGAACCTCCATTTTTGTCATGGCAGTCATGGAAAAGGAACTGAAAAAGCTCCATCGGGAGATCGACCTGGTAACTACACCGGACGGCTCCCTGGTGGCTATGGTGCATGCCAACAACTGTACTTCGGATTTAAATGCCTGGGTAGGCCTCTTTGGAGAATTTGCAGAAGCCGCAGGCATGAAGCTGGATGCAAATGAGCTCTTTGGCCTGTTATACAATAAGGCCCTGGAGGGAGATGCGGACTGCGGCGGTCTTGTATCTTATGGGTATTATTCCGGCGAGTTTATTACCGGTATGGAAGAGGGACGGCCTCTGTTTGTGCGCAAGCCGGATGCCAGGTTTGATCTGGCCAATTTCATGCGGACCCATCTGTTTGCGGCCCTGGCCGTAGTGCGAATGGGTATGGATATTTTGAGCGGCGAGGAAGAGGTGGAGCTGGACAGCCTCATGGGACATGGCGGCCTGTTTAAGACCAGGGGCGTAGGCCAGCGGATGATGGCGGCAGCCATGAAGACCCCTGTCGTCGTAATGGAGACTGCCGGAGAAGGCGGTGCCTGGGGCGTGGCTTTGCTGGCAGCTTATCTGAAGAACCGGGCAGAAGGAGAATCTCTGGCAGATTACCTGAACAACCGTGTGTTTGCAGGAAGTGAAGGCAGCTGTCTGGAGCCGGACGAAGGAGATGTGAAGGGCTTTGAAGCTTTTATGGAGCTGTATAAGGCAGGACTTGCTGCGGAGCGGGGAGCTGTGGACAGCCTGCGCTAAGACGGGAGGAATAGGATGTTAGAAGAACGCTGGCAGGAGGCGCCCCGTCAGGAGGGGAATGCAGAACTGGCCCGGGAGCTGGGCATCAGTCCCATGACTGTGCGGCTCATTCGCAGCCGGGGTGTGGATGATGCAGAAGGCATCCGGAAGTATTTGCACGGAAGCCTTTCGGATCTGCATGATCCCAGGCTCATGAAGGGTGTAAAAGAAGCGGCGGCTCTTTTAAAAGAAAAAATAGAAGCAGGCGCAGCCATCCGGGTCATCGGAGACTACGATATTGACGGTGTGAATGCCACCTATGTGCTGTTGTCGGGCTTGCGGCGCTGCGGTGCGAAGGTAGATACAGTCATTCCCGACCGGTTAAAGGATGGTTACGGCCTCAATGAGAACCTGATCCGTGCAGCTTTTGCAGATGGGATCGATACCATTGTCACCTGTGATAACGGCATTGCGGCAGCGGCGGAAATCGCCCTGGGAAGAGAACTGGGTCTGACCATCATAGTGACAGACCACCACGAAGTGCCCTATGAGGAGGCGGAGGATGGCAGCCGCAGATTCGTTCTGCCGCCGGCTCACGCAATCGTAAATCCCAAGCAGGCCGACTGCCCCTATCCCTTCAAGAAGCTGTGCGGGGCGGCAGTGGCTTACAAGCTGATCCAGGCCCTGTATGGGGAAATGCATATTCCGGAAGAGGAAGTGCAGGAGCTGCTGGAATTTGTGGCGGTGGCTACTGTAGGGGATATCATGGAGCTCTCCGGGGAAAACCGTATTTTTGTGAAATACGGACTGCAGCAGCTGGAGCGGACAAAGAATTCCGGCTATCGGGCACTGATCACTGTAAACGGACTTTGGGAGCGCAAGCTGACGCCCTATCATGTGGGCTTTGTTCTGGGACCCTGTATCAATGCCAGCGGCCGGTTGGATACGGCCAGACGGGCTTTGAATCTGCTGAGCGCCAAGAGCAGGGCAGAAGCAGAAAGTCTGGCGGGAGATTTAAAGGCCCTTAACGACAGCCGAAAGGAGCTGACAGTCAAAGGGACACAAGCCGCAGTAGAGCTGATCGAACACAGCGGCCTGAAGGATGACCGGGTGCTGGTGGTCTATCTGCCCGATTGTCATGAAAGCCTGGCAGGCATTATTGCGGGACGCCTGAGAGAAAAATATAACCGCCCCTGTTTTGTCCTGACCAATGGAGAGGAAGGGGTCAAAGGCTCCGGCCGTTCCATTGCAGCCTATTCCATGTATGAGGAGATGACCAAGGTCAAAGAGCTGTTTACCAAGTACGGAGGACATCCCATGGCAGCGGGCCTTTCCATGGAGGCGGAAAAGGTGGAAGAACTGCGCCGGCGGATGAATGAGAACTGTACGCTGACACCGGAGGATCTGGTACCTTTCCGGGAGTTTGACGGGATTCTGCATCTTCAGTATGCGGGCGAGCAGCTGATCCGGGAGCTGGAGTTTCTGGAGCCCTATGGAAAGGGCAATGAGCGGCCGCTGTTTGCGGAGACCCGTGTACAGGTGACAGGAGCCCGTATCCTGGGAAAGGCCAAAAATGTGCTGAAGCTGCAGCTGCTCACCGGCGCGGGAGCCTGGGCAGAGGGGATCTACTTCGGAGATGCAGAAAAGATGCTGGAAGCTTTGGAACAAAAAGAGGAGTTTTCCATACTCTATTATCCTGAAGTAAATGAGTACATGGGAAAGCGAAATGTCCAGATCGTCATTATGGCAGTGCGCTAAAAGAACAAAGCAGCTGTCTTGAAATATTTCAGCAACCGTGCTATACTTAGGAGTAATTTGATACTTTTGGCCCGGCAAAACAGGAGAAGGACCGGGAAATGGAAAAAAGGAGTGTAAATCCATGAAAAAACTGGAAGACTATGTAAGAAGTATCCCGGATTTCCCGGAGGAAGGAATCATTTTCCGTGATGTGACATCTGTATTGCAGGATGCGGACGGACTGCAGCTGGCCATTGAGTCCATGCAGCATCTGCTGGACGGGGTTGACTTTGATGTAGTAGTAGGTGCAGAGTCCAGAGGCTTTGTATTCGGTACACCCATTGCTTATAATCTGCACAAGCCCTTTGTACTGGTTCGTAAGAAAGGCAAACTGCCCTGCGAGACCATTTCCAAGGAGTACGACCTGGAGTACGGAAGTGCAGTCATCGAGATGCACAAGGACTCCATTAAGCCCGGTCAGAAGGTGGTTCTGGTAGATGATCTGATCGCTACCGGAGGAACTATCGAGGCTGCAGCACAGCTGGTAGAAGAGCTGGGCGGCCAAGTGGTCAAGATTATCTTCCTGATGGAGCTTGCCGGTCTGAAGGGCCGTGAGCGTCTGGCCAGATATGATGTGGCATCCGTAATTTGTTACGAAGGAAAATAAAAGTTTAGCGAGACAGGTGATTGTATGTCAGAATTGCAGAAACGCACAAATGAAACCATTGCTGAAGTGAAGAAAAAGGGAAGAGAAGAAGTCATGGCCAAGGACGAGAGTGTGCTGGCTATCGATGACTTTACCAGCCCGGATGAGCTGTATCAGACCCTTATAGCCAGTGTACGCAGATACCATCCCTCTGCGGATATTTCCATGATCGAAAAGGCGTACAAAATGGCATCCGAAGCTCACAATGGACAGCTGCGCAAGTCGGGTGAACCCTATATCATTCACCCTCTTTGTGTCGGCATCATTCTGGCGGATTTGGAATTGGATAAGGAGACCATTGTGGCGGGCCTTTTGCACGATGCAGTGGAAGATACCATTATGACTACCGAGGAGATCGTCCAGCAGTTCAGCGAGGAAGTGGCTCTTCTGGTGGATGGTGTGACCAAGTTGGGACAGCTGTCCTATTCCAAGGATAAGATCGAGATTCAGGCAGAAAACCTGCGTAAGATGTTCCTGGCTATGGCCAAGGATATCCGCGTTATTTTGATAAAGCTGGCAGACCGCCTGCACAACATGCGTACCCTTCAGTATATGAAGCCGGAGAAGCAGAAGGAAAAGGCCCGGGAGACCATGGACATCTATGCTCCCATTGCCCAGCGTCTTGGTATTTCCAAGGTCAAGAACGAGCTGGATGACCTTTCTTTGAAATATCTGGAGCCGGAAGTGTATTATTACCTGAAGGAGCAGATCGCAGATACCAAGAGCAGCCGGGAGGCTTTCGTACGCAGCATTGTGGCTGAGGTGAAAAAGCATATTGAAAATGCAGGCATCGAAGGCAAGGTAGACGGCCGGGTGAAGCATTTCTTCAGTATTTACAAAAAGATGGTAAACCAGGATAAGACCCTGGACCAGATCTATGATATGTTTGCGGTACGCATTATTGTGGAATCTGTCAAGGACTGCTATGCTGCCCTGGGTGTGATCCACGAGATGTATACCCCCATTCCGGGCCGGTTCAAGGACTATATTGCCATGCCCAAGCCCAATATGTACCAGTCTTTGCATACCACATTGATCGGTCCCAATGGCCAGCCCTTTGAGATTCAGATCCGGACCTATGAGATGCATCGTACGGCTGAGTATGGTATTGCGGCTCACTGGAAATACAAAGAGAGCAGCGATGGCAAAAAGCCCGTGGGCAAGCAGGAAGAGGAGAAGATGAGCTGGCTGCGCCAGATCCTGGAGTGGCAGCGGGACATGTCCGACAACAAGGAGTTCATGAACCTGTTAAAGAGCGACCTGGATCTGTTCTCCGAGAGCGTATATTGCTTTACCCCAAGCGGCGATGTGAAGAACCTGCCCAACGGCTCTACACCTATCGACTTTGCATACAGTGTTCACAGTGCGGTTGGTAACCGCATGATCGGTGCCCGGGTAAATGGCAAGCTGGTGACCATTGACTACAAGATTCAGAATGGTGACCGGATTGAGATCATCACGTCTCAGAATTCCAAGGGCCCCAGCCGTGACTGGCTGAACCTGGTAAAGAGCACCCAGGCAAAGAATAAGATCAATCAGTGGTTCAAGACCCAGTTTAAGGATGACAACATCCAAAAGGGAAAAGAACTGATGATGCAGTATTGCAAGACCAAGGCCATCAGTGCATCCACCATTTTCCGTCCGGAGTTCCAGGACATCGTGATGCGCAAATACGGTTTCCGGGACTGGGATTCTGTGCTGGCAGCAGTGGGACACGGCGGTCTGAAAGAGGGCCAGGTAGTTAACAAGCTGCGTGAGGAATATGAAAAGGTCCACAAAAAAGAGATTACCGACGAAAAGGTACTGGAGGCTGTTGCCGAGAAGGACAACAAGATCCAGCTGGCCAAGTCCAAGAGCGGTATTGTGGTAAAGGGCATCACAGATGTATCTGTGCGTTTCTCCAAGTGCTGCAGTCCGGTGCCGGGTGATGAGATCGTCGGTTTCGTAACCAGAGGCCGCGGTGTTTCTATCCATCGGACAGACTGTGTCAACGTGATCAATCTGACAGGCATTGACCGCCAGCGTATGATTGATGCAGAGTGGCAGGATGCCAGCATAACCGGCTCCAACGAGCGCTATATGACGGAGATCAAGATCTTCGCCAACAACCGTACCGGACTTTTGGTGGATATCTCCAGGATATTTACTGAGCGTCAGATCGATATGGCTAAGATCAATTCCCGCACCAGCAAGCAGGGCACAGCCACCATTTCCATCTCCTTTGAGATTCACGGAAAGGAAGAACTGCAGCGGATCGTGGATAAACTGCGCCAGGTGGAGAGCGTACTGGATATTGAGCGTGCAACCGGCTGATACAGGCCGCTCTGATTGGAAAGAGCTATAAAAACTTAACATAAACTTTACATTCCCTTCTTTCTTATTTTACATAGATTTGATAAGATGAAATCAAACGTCGATTTATGTAAAATTAGATGGAGGGAATTTTTTATGGAACACATAAAGGTGTTGTTTGAATTTATTGGCGGTCTGGGCATGTTCCTGTACGGCATGAATGTCATGGCAGACGGTCTGCAAAAATCTGCCGGCGGAAAAATGAAAGGCCTTATGAACTTTCTGACCAAGAACCGCTTCATGGCAGTTCTGGTGGGTGCAGGCATCACTGCGATCATTCAGAGTTCTTCCGCCACCACCGTTATGGTGGTTGGTTTTGTAAATGCCGGCCTGATCAACCTGACTCAGGCGGTAGGTGTGATCATGGGTGCCAATATCGGTACTACCATTACCGCATGGATCGTATCCATGGGAGAGTGGGCCAGCTTCTTAAAACCGGAGACCTTTGCGCCTCTGCTGATCGGTATCGGAGCTTTTATCTTACTGTCTACAAAGAAGGAAAAAGCAAAAGAGGCGGGACACATTCTCATTGGTTTTGGTGTATTGTTCATCGGTTTGTCTTTCATGTCCGATGCCATCAAGCCCTACCGTGATGCGCCGATCTTTACACAGGCATTCCAGGTGCTGGGAAGCAATCCGCTGTTAGGTATTTTGACGGGTCTCATTGTAACAGCCATCATCCAGAGTTCTTCTGCATCTGTAGGTATTCTGCAGACCCTGGCAGCCAACGGTGTGGTAACCTGGAATTCTGCTGTTTTTATTACCTTGGGTCAGAATATCGGTACTTGTGTAACAGCTTTGATTTCCAGTTTGGGTGCACATAAAACTGCAAAGCGTGCTGCAGTGATCCACTTGCTGTTTAATATTATCGGTACCATCCTGTTCGGACTGGTTATGTTTGTAATATTCTTTATCTACAAGGATTTTGCAGCCTCTAATATCAGCAGTGTGCAGATTTCTATTTTCCATACCATCTTTAATGTGACCAATACCGTTGTACTGTTCCCCTTTGCCAACTGGCTGGTAAAGATGTCCGGTGTGATCGTAAAAGGTTCAGAACAGGAAGAAGAGGACGAAGAGGCCATCAACCTGCCCCATCTGGATCAGCGTATTCTGGAGTCTCCTTCCTTTGCAGTGCAGATTGCATTGCAGGAAGTGGTACGTATGGGTGAACTGTCCATCCGTCATGCAGAACTGGCCTTTGACGCCCTGCGTACCGGCAATCCCAAGCGCGTGGAAAAGGCATACAAGATGGAAGAGACCATCAATGCATACGAAGAGAAGATGTGTGAATATCTGGCAGATATCAGCAAGACTTCTCTTACCGATGCACAGCGTCAGGTGGTGGGTAATCTGCTCTATACCGTTAACGATATCGAGCGTATGAGCGACCACTGCGACAATGTGACAGAGCTGGCAGAGGAAGCCATCAATGAAAAGATGCAGTTCTCCATGGAAGCTCAGCAGGGATTCCAGGAAATCAGTCAGTTGGTTCTGGATTCCATGAAAGCCTGCGTATTGGCCCGTCAGCAGGAGCAGATGGCTTATGTACAGCAGGTGCTTCAGCTGGAGGATGAGATCGACGAGATGGAAGAGGAGCTGCGTGCAAAACACATCGAGCGTCTTGCCCGGAATCAGTGTTCTGCAGCCAAGGGCGTTATCTTCCTGGATGTACTCAGCAACCTGGAGCGGATTTCTGACCATGCCTGCAACATTGTAGAATATGTGGCTGAGGAGAAGGAGAGTCAGTAAACATGAAAAAGCGACTGTTTTTCCTATATGCAGCCATTGCAGTAGTTGCGCTTGTGACCTTTGAATATGCCTTTTGGAGCAACGGCTTCCGATACCTGGAAGAACGCAGCCAGAGCGGATATCTGACCCAGGCAGAGATGCTGCGGGATATCTTTGAAGCAGAGGAAGTTCAGGAAAATCAGGAAATACAGGAATTTGCAGACCGATACGGAGATGCGTACGGTCTGCGGATCACCATCATAGACCGGCAGGGAGAGGTGCTGGGAGAATCCCACAATCTGGATGTGCCCATGACCAATCACCTGGACCGGGAGGAAGTGCAGAAGGCGCTGGCAGGAGAAACCACCAGTGTCATCCGCAAATCCGCGACTTTTGGTATAGACTATTGCTACTGTGCAGTTCCCATGGAAACGGATACTTTTTCCGGTGTCATGCGAGTGGGTGTGCCCATGGAGGAACTGATGAATATGGGAGGAGAATTTATCCGTTCCACTGTATTGGCTATGCTGGTACTGGTGTTGGTAGCCATGGGATTGATCATGTACTTCCGCCAGTATGTATCCGCCATGAAAAAGGTGGAGAACATGCGCAAGGAATTTGTTTCCAATGTGACCCATGAGCTGAAGACTCCCCTGACCTCTATCAAGGGCTTTGTGGAAACCCTGAAGGGCGGAGCTATTCACGATGAAAAATATGCCAATAAGTTTTTGGATATTATAGATCTGGAAGCAGAGCGGCTCACCAACCTGATCGACGACACCCTTTTGCTGTCAGAGATCGAAAGCAAAAAAGAAACCAACAAGACACCCTGTGATGTAAATGCGGTCATCCAGGAAGTAGTGGATCTGCTGGAGCCCAAGGTGAAAGAGCATGTGCGGCTGATCTTTAAGCCGGAGCCTCAGGTACGGCTCTATACATGTAACAGGGACCGGATCAAGCAGCTGCTCATCAACCTGGTGGACAATGGGCTGAAGGCCACAGAATTTGGCGCAGTTACCATCACCTGCTACAGTGACAGCCGGTATCTGAATCTGGAAATTGCCGACACCGGCATCGGGATGGAAGAGGAGCAGCTGGATCGGATCTTCGAGCGGTTCTACCGGGTGGACAAGGGACGCTCCAAAGCCCAGGGCGGCACGGGACTTGGTCTTTCCATCGTGAAGCATATCGTGGAATATTATCATGGGACCATACAGGTGACCAGTAAAGTAGGTGTGGGAACAGAGTTTAAGGTGCGCCTGCCCTATTAAGGCGGATGTTCCCAAGCTTCCGGAACATGGATTTTTAGAACAGGAGATGTAAGGATGGCAAAAAAAGTAATATTGACCATTGATGACGAAGAACATATCTTGGATTTACTGGAATACAATCTGGAAAAGGGCGGCTATCAGGTTCTGCGGGCTGAAAGCGGCGAGAAGGGCCTGCGGATCCTGGAAAATATGCAGGTGGATCTGGTGCTGCTGGACTATATGCTGCCGGGTATTGACGGTATGGAGGTTCTGCGCACTATCCGAAAAAGCGAGCGCCTCTCAGCCCTTCCTGTCATTATGCTGACAGCCAAGGGAGAAGAGATTGACAAGGTGTTAGGCCTGGAAATGGGAGCGGATGATTACATCACCAAGCCCTTTGGCATCCATGAACTCATGGCCAGAGTAAAGGCTCTCCTGCGCCGGGCGACCCTGGAGAAGGTGGAGGCCACACCGGAAGAAAAAATTCTCATTGGCGATCTGCTGATCAACAATACAGCCAGAGAAGTGCAGGTAAACGGCCAGTCGGTGGCTCTGTCCCTGAAAGAATTTGAACTTTTGTATCTGCTGGCGACCCATCGCAACCGGGTATTTGACAGAGAGCAGCTTTTGGAGTTAATATGGGGGTATGAATACTCGGGCGAAACCCGGACCGTAGATGTGCATATCCGAAACCTGCGCAAGAAAATTGAGCATGACCCGGATCAGCCTGCCTATATCCAGACCGTCCGCGGTATCGGCTATAAATTTGTATGAGGAGCAGGCAATGGGAGCTTTGACCGATAAAAAGCAAATACGAAATATTAGATACAGGCTGGCGGTACTTTTGTGCGTCGGCCTTCTTCTGTCTGGATGCGGCCATGCATCAGGCAATACCTCTGAGCAGAAGGTGGAGCCCGAAGAGGAGCAGCTTACCGTTTCGGAGGAGAACACTGCAGCTGACCAGGTGCTGGAGGTGGGAGTCCTGATGGATTATTCCGCCCCTTATGCAGTGGCGGTATTTGAGACTTTTTCTGTGGCTGCCGGTAAGGCGGACACACCTGTGGCCGTGGAACTGCATGACTGCCGGGATGGATATGAAGCCTATCAGGACTGCCTGGAGCTGTTTCAGGACCGAAGTGTGGAGCTGCTTATGGTGGACATGATGGAGGACTTTTCAGAAGAGGAGCAGCAGAACCTGGCAGAGGGGATCCGGGATCTGGGCATTCCCGTACTGTATTTCGGAACTGTGCCGGAGGAAGAGACTCTGGAGATCACCGGCGGCCGGTATGTGGGCCTGTCTGAGAAGGAAGAGAAGGAACTGAAAAAGATTCTGAAAAAAGACGGTTTTGAAGAATCTGAGTATCCTGAGAAGGCTGTAAAAACGGGAGAAGAGCTGCTGCAGCTGGTGCTGGAGCAGATGTAAGAGCAGGAACAAAATAAGAAGCACAAAACCACGAGGCGAGGATGAAAGTCCCCGCCTTTTTTTCTGTTGTAAGCTTCCCCAAAAGCTTCATAAAACTGTCGAGAGAACTTAACAAAAACTTTTCAGAAGTCCACTTTTACACTTAACATACCGGAATTATCATGAAATTACAGGGATGAACAAGAGAGTTCCTAAAATCGTATTTTACAAGAGGAGACGAAAAAGATGAAAAAGAAGATTGTTGCAATTTTAATGACTATGACCATGTGCGCAGCTGCACTGGCTGGCTGTGGAAACAAAGAAGCAGACGACACCAACTATGGTAAAGACGCAGGTTGGCAGACCGGAGAGACAAGTGATTTTGATGCGGCCATGGGTATTTCCGTAATTTCCCGTGAGGATGGCTCCGGTACCAGAGGCGCATTCATCGAGCTGTTCGGTGTAGAGCAGAAAAACGAGGCAGGTAAGAAAGTAGATTACACCACAGTAGAGGCCACCATTACCAACAACACCTCAGTTATGATGACGACCGTAGCAGGGGATGAATATTCCATTGGGTATATTTCCCTGGGTTCTCTGAACAATACGGTAAAGGCTCTGAAGATTGACGGAGTAGAGGCATCTGTGGAGAACATCAAGAACGACACTTACAAAGTAGCAAGACCCTTTAATATCGCAACCAAAGGGGATATGAACGATGCGGCAAAAGATTTCGTGAACTACATCATGAGCGCTGAAGGCCAGGCGATCATTGCGGATAACGGATATATTACCATCGATGATGCAGCACCTGCATTTGCAGGCGGCCAGGCAGAAGGCAAGGTTGTGGTAGCAGGTTCTTCCTCCGTATCCCCGGTTATGGAAAAACTGGCAGAAGGTTATCAGGCACTGAATGGAAAAGTAAAGATTGAACTGCAGACCAGCGACTCCACCACCGGTATGACATCTGCAATCGACGGAACCTGTGACATCGGAATGGCCTCCAGAGCGCTGAAAGAGGCAGAAGAAGCTGAACTGACCGCAACTACCATTGCAATGGACGGCATCGCAGTGATCGTAAACAAAGCAAACCCGGCAGAAGATCTGGCAGCAGATCAGGTAAGAGCAATCTTCATGGGTGAGACCCTCAGCTGGGACGAAGTACAGTAAGACCAAGAATCAGAGGAATGAGAAAATGATGAGTAGCAGGGGCGAAGTGAAAAAAACCTTATCCGGCGGCCATCTGACAGAAAAGGTAATGCAGGCAGTGTTCTTTCTGGCTGCCTGCACCTCTGTGTTAGCAGTGGTATTGATCTGTGTATTCCTGTTTGCAAACGGAGTTCCGGCCATTGGAGAAATCGGTGTGCTGGACTTTCTGCTGGGAAAAACCTGGATGCCGGGCAATGATATCTACGGGATATGGCCTTTTATCCTGGGCAGCATCTACGTGACGGCAGGAGCAATTCTTATTGGTGTACCCATAGGAATTTTGACGGCTGTTTTCATGGCGAAATACTGTCCCAAACGGATTTACGGGCCATTAAAGGCAGCTACGGACCTGCTGGCGGGTATCCCTTCGGTAGTCTACGGCTTCTTCGGTATGGTAGTGCTGGTACCTGTGGTGCGCACCATGGGGCGGGAGCTGTTCCATGTAAGCGGAAATGGTAACTGGATGCTGACAGCCTGTATTTTGCTGGGTATCATGATTCTTCCTACCATTATCGGCCTGGCAGAGTCTGCGATCCGCAGTGTGCCGGACAGCTATTATGAGGGCGCCCTGGCATTGGGGGCCACCAAGGAACGCAGCCTGTTTTTTGTTGTATTGCCAGCGGCCAAGTCCGGAATTCTGGCAGCGGTGGTGCTGGGCATCGGCCGGGCCATCGGGGAGACCATGGCAGTGATCATGGTGGCAGGAAACCAGCCCAGAATGCCCAAGGGCCTGCTGCAGGGTGTGCGGACCATGACCTCCAATATTGTAATGGAGATGGGCTATGCGGCCGGACTGCACAGAGAAGCCCTGATTGCCACAGCAGTGGTGCTGTTTGTATTCATTTTACTGATCAATCTGTGCGTTTCTGCATTGAACAGGAGGAAGAGCCATGGATAAGTGCAATCAAATGACCACAAAAGAAAAGCTGGCGTCTTATGTGCGCCACCCGGGCTCCATGGCATTGCTTTTGCTGGTTGTGCTGGCATCCCTCATTACCTTTGCAGTGCTGATTTTTATTGTGGCTTATATTTTGATAAAAGGCATTCCGAACCTGACACCGGAGCTGTTTTCCATTACCTACAATTCGGAAAACGCATCCTTGCTGCCGGCCCTGATCAATACAGTGATCATGGTGGCAGTGGCTTTGCTGCTGGCAGTGCCTCTGGGCATTTTCTCCGCTATTTTTCTGGTGGAATATGCCAGACGGGGGAATAAATTTGTGAATGTCATCCGGGTAACGGCAGAAACCCTGTCCGGCATACCCTCTATCGTTTACGGCTTGTTCGGCATGCTGTTCTTCGGAAAGGTGCTGGGCATCAGCTATACCATGTTATCCGGCGCGTTTACAGTGGCCATCATGATTCTGCCGCTGATCATGCGAAGCACGGAAGAAGCATTAAAAGCAGTGCCTGACAGCTATCGGGAGGGCAGCTACGGCCTGGGAGCAGGCCGGCTTCGGACGGTATTTCGGATCGTGCTCCCCAGCGCCATCCCCGGTATCCTGGCCGGTGTCATTCTGGGCATCGGAAGAATCGTGGGTGAAACGGCGGCCCTTATGTACACGGCAGGAACGGTTCCCCAGGTGGCAGGAACTCTGCTGACTTCAGGACGAACTTTGGCGGTACATATGTATGTGTTGTCCGGCGAGGGCCTGTATGTGAATCAGGCCTATGCTACAGCCGTAGTGCTGCTGTTGCTGGTGGTAGGAATCAACCTGCTGTCTGCGCAAGCGGCCAAGGGCCTGAAGAAAAAGGCCGGAGCATAGAAAGGCGGCTGCGATTGTCAGTTGTCAGGAAAGGAAAAGAAGTATGAATACAAAAATGAGTGTTGAAGATCTGGATCTGTTTTATGGAGACTTTCAGGCACTGAAGCAGATTTCCATGGATATAAATGCTGGCGAGATCACGGCTTTCATTGGTCCCAGCGGTTGCGGAAAGTCCACCCTGTTAAAGACCCTGAACCGTATGAATGATCTGGTAGCAGACTGTAAGATTACAGGAAAAGTAACCTTGGATGATCAGGATATTTACCATGGTATGGATGTAAACCTGCTGAGAAAGCGGGTGGGCATGGTGTTCCAGAAGCCCAATCCCTTCCCTATGAGTATTTATGATAACATTGCCTTTGGCCCCCGGACCCACGGCATCCGCAGCAAGGCAAAGCTGGATGAGATCGTGGAGACTTCCCTGCGAAGTGCAGCAATCTGGGAGGAGACAAAGGACCGCTTAAAGCAGAGTGCTCTTGGTATGTCCGGCGGACAGCAGCAGCGCCTGTGCATTGCAAGAGCCCTGGCGGTGCAGCCGGATGTGCTGTTGATGGATGAGCCCACCAGCGCGCTGGACCCCATCTCCACCTCAAAGATCGAGGACTTGTGTATGGAGCTGAAAGAGAAGTATACCATCATCATGGTAACGCACAATATGCAGCAGGCGGCCCGTATTTCCGACAAGACGGCCTTTTTCCTGTTGGGAGAAGTGATCGAGTATGGAGAGACAGATCAGATTTTTTCCATGCCGAAGGATTCACGAACAGAAGGATATATTTCGGGGAGGTTTGGTTGATTATGAGAGATTATTTCGAAGAACAGCTGCGTAAGCTGGAAACTCAGATGATCACCCTGGGCGCCATGTGCCAGGAGGCAATTTCAGAGGCTACGAAGGCTCTGGCAGAAGGGGATTTTGAACTGGCAGAGCAGGTCATGAAGCAGGATGTAAAAGTGAATCAGCAGGAGCGGGAAATTGAGAACCTGTGCTTAAAGCTGCTGCTGCATCAGCAGCCCATGGCCGGCGATCTGCGAAACATTTCCGCAGCCTTAAAAATGATCACAGACCTGGAGCGGCTGGGAGACCAGGCAGCGGATATTGCAGAGATCGTAGCAAAAGCAAAACTGAAGCTGCCGGAAAATTTCCAGCATATCAGTAAGATGGGAAGTCTGGCCATGGATATGGTTTCCGACAGCCTGAAGGCTTATGTGGACCGGGATCTGGACCTGGCCAGAAAAGTCATTGACTCTGATGATGCGGTAGATGAGCTGTTTGTCCAGATAAAGGAAGAGTTGGTGGAAACCATTCGGGAAAATGGTGAAACCAGTGAGATGGCGCTGGATCTGTTTACCATTACCAAGTATTACGAGCGAATCGGCGACCACGCCACCAATGTGGCAGAGTGGGTGGAATATGCGTTGACAGGCGTACATCGAAAAGATTTTTAAAAATCAGAATCGTTGCTTTTATGAAAAGTCCCGGAGAATCCGTTTTATACAGGTGGTTTTCCGGGATATTTTGTTGGAAACCACCTGATTCTGTGCCAAACCTGCCTAAAATATCAGAATATTTTAAAAAATACGCGCAATTATAGCAGATAATAAAGAAAAGAAATGAAAGAAGATTGATAAAATAAAAATAATTTTAAAATTATTAAAAAAAGTATTGACAAATACAAAAAGACAGATTATAATAAGACCATAAAAACAAGCAGCACAACTCAATATAGGATATAGAAAATATATTTTATATAGATGAAGTGCAGAAAACAGAGAAGAAAGAAAAGGAGGAGATTCCAACCAAAACTTAACGAAACACCCCATAATATGAAGAAAGAGATGGTACGGACCACCGGCGACGTAGGTTAGGGATCACAAAGAAGATTCCAAGGGTAAAAAGAAAAGTTCGATGAAGAAGCTCATTTAAAGAAGAGCCGGCAGAGCAGTAGAGAGAGAAACAGGCCGGAAGAGAAGTCTTTATAATCAGAACAAAAGGGATGAGAAAAAAGGATCGAACGAAAGAAAAGAAGTTCCAAAATTTCATAGAAGCGAAAAAAGGGAAGATTTTTTAAGAGTTTCGATGAAATACTAAATCTGAACAGGTTTTGTTTCTGAAGTAAAAGCGAGGATGACGAGAAAGTCTTCGGAAATAAAAGGAAAAAAGACCAAGGGTAAGAAAATAAAATTTCAAAGAAACGTGGAGAATTAAAAAATCAGAAAAAGGATTCAAAGAAAGGATAGGAATTTCAAAAAAAGTGTAACTTGAAAACAGAACAAAGAAAGCGAAGAGGTATAGTCCGATGGACAGCATAGTATAAAAGCGGGTATCAAAAGTGATGAGTTTGATACCCGCTTAGATTTTGTCTATTTTTCGTCATCCAGCAGCTGGATTCTTATCACATCTGAGATACCGGCCGGGTCTGTTTCCTGGATGAGGCCGGAGAAGGTGATGGAAATATGGTCACCTGCGTCCAGGTCTTCCGGGGTCAGCTCTGTGTAGCGCCATTCCAATACGGTGTCATCTGTTATCGTAAAACTGAAATTCCCTCTGAAATTAATATCATTTACATCCATTCCCTTTACGGTCAAATGGTTTTCATTGATTCTTTCAATGGTTGCATAGAAGGTCTGGGTGCCCGGACCGCCGTCATAGGGGATCAACTCATAACCGGATCGGGAAGCCTTCTGTCCGGCAATAAAAGAGACGATTGCAACCATCAGGAGAACCACCCCAGCCAGGACGATCTTGGGCCATTTCTTGGGGGAGGGTTCTTCCTCTTCTTCCTCTGCAGCAGGAGCGTAGGCCTTGTGGATAATGGAACCCACCAGCATACCGATGGCAGAGATCACCAGGTACCACAGGGCATGAATCAGAGCCGACTTGTTGTAATAGATCAATACAGAGGGCAGAAACAGAATGGCTGCTGCCGCCGGATACAAATATTTGATCTTGTTCCTGGAAGTGCATCCCAGCAGAATGGATAAGACCAGAGTGGCTACCAGAATCAAAAATACCATGCCCATGGCATCGGTTGGCCCCGCAAATAAGGGAAAAATGTAAAACATAAGCAATTGCAGCACCAGAATAACAAGTTCTTTAATATAGTTTTTCATATGCACCTCATTTCTGCGTCTTAAACGCCCTGTATTTTAATTTTATCACAGAAAATCCGGATTTTCCATCAAATCATGCGACGGCCGCGCTTTTAAAACAACTTTAAGATTTCAGGCCTTAACAAAATTCTTAAATAAATCTAAAAAACGTGAAAAATCCGTGGCTCTTAATGACTTCCCGAAGAAAATGTGCTAAACTGATACCGAAAACGATACATGACAGAAAGAGGAGGCGCTGCATTGAGCGGTTTTGTGGAGCTTAAAGGAGTTAAGAAGAGTTATAAGATGGGAGAGGTTCCCATTCCGGCAGTGGATGGAGTGGATTTTGAGATACAAAAAGGTGAATTTGTGGTGATCGTAGGCCCCAGCGGAGCAGGTAAGACTACAGTTTTGAATATTTTGGGTGGCATGGATACCTGTACGGAAGGAAGCGTCATTGTAGATGGAGAGGATATCAGCAGCTACACGGGCAAGCGTCTGACCGGTTACCGCAGGGATGACATCGGCTTTGTGTTTCAGTTTTATAACCTGGTACAGAACCTGACTGCTCTGGAAAATGTGGAACTGGCGCTGCAGATCTCCAGGGATCCGCTGGATGCGGCTACTGTGCTCAAGGAAGTGGGTCTGGAGGAGCGCATGAAAAATTTCCCGGCACAGCTGTCCGGCGGCGAACAGCAGCGAGTGGCTATTGCAAGAGCCCTGGCTAAGAATCCCAAGCTGCTTCTGTGCGATGAGCCCACAGGCGCTCTGGATTACAACACAGGTAAGGCGGTTTTGAAGCTGCTGCAGGATACCTGTCGCCAGAGAGAGATGACGGTGATCGTCATTACCCACAACTCGGCCATTGCGCCTATGGCGGATCGGGTCATTAAGATAAAAAATGGGCGGGTAAGCAAGATCATAGAGAACGAACAGCCCATGTCCGTGGAAGACATCGAGTGGTAAGGACGATACGGTAAGGATATGAAGAAAAAAGCGCTGCGTAAAGAATTTTTTATGGAAATTAAAAAGACCCGCAACCGGTTTATCTCAATCCTGGTGATTGTGGCGCTGGGTGTGGCCTTTTTCTCCGGTATCAGGGCCACTCATCCGGATATGGTGCTGTCGGCAGATACCTTTTATGATGATACCAATCTCATGGATATCCGGGTAGCCGGCACGTTAGGTATGACGGACCGGGATGTGGAAGCGATTTCCCGGGTGGAAGGCGTCAAAGACGTGATGCCTGTCTATCAGGCGGATATGCTGGGAAATACAGCGGAGCATCAGCTGACTCTGCAGGTACAGTCTCTGCCGGATACGGTTAATAAAGTGACCATAACAGAAGGCCGTCTGCCGAAAGCAGCCGGTGAGTGCTTTGTGGACTCCCAGCTGGTGGAAAACGGGTTTTTGAGTATAGGAGAGACTATTGTTTTGAAATCGGGCTCGGACCAGAGCACAGATGAAATTCTCCATGAAACGGAATATGTGATCGTAGGAGCGGGAACCTCCCCTCTGTATTTGTCCCTGGAGCGGGGCACGACCACCATTGGTACAGGCAATCTGGACGGATTTTTGATGGTGCCGGAAGAGTCCTTTGCCATGGATTACTATGCCCAGATTTGCGTGACTGCAGAGGGGGCCAAAGACCTGAGCAGTTACACGGATGAGTATGATGATTTTGTAGACGTATTGGTGGCGCGGATCGAGGAGCTGGAGGAAGTCCAGAGCGTGCTCCGCTATGAAGAGGTACAAAAGGAAGGTGCTGATCAGATAGCTGAGGGTGAAGCGGAGCTTGAGGACGCAGGCGCTGAGCTGGCAGATGGACAGCAGAAGCTCTCTGATGCTGAAAAGGAACTTTCTGATGCCAGGAAAAAGCTGGCGGATGGCGAAGCAGAACTGCTGGAAAAAGAGCAGGAGCTTAATGATGCCCGGAAGGAATTGGACGATGGCTGGAAAGAACTGACTGCTGCCAAAGAAGAAATGGCTCTCAGCACCCTTGAGATTGAAATCGCCCATGAGGAATATAACAGAAGTGTAGAGCAGTTAGCCCGGTGGAAGGACCAAAAGGTTCAGATTGAGCAGCTGCTGGCAGCTCAGGGACTCAGTGATGAGCAGCTGGAGGCCATGGGGATCCCCCGTTTAAGTGAGGCACAGATCCAGGCTTATGAGCAGGATCTGGCGCAGCTGGCAGCAGGCATCAGCCAGATGGAGGCTGCACTGCCGGAAGCAAAAGCGACTCTGGATGCCTATGACGAGCAGCTGAAAATCGGCGGCAACCAGCTTATTTATGCGGAACGCCAGCTTGAGGAGGCCCAGGCCCAGTGGGCGGACGGCTATGCGAAGATCCAGGATGCCAAGCTCGAGCTGGAAGACGGAAAAGCGGAGCTGGCCGATGCAGAGGAAAAGCTTCTGGAAGCAAAAGAGGAACTGGCGGACGGCCAGAAGAAATACGACGAGGCTCTGGCAGAGAATGAGCCTAAGATCGCAGATGCAAAGCAGGAATTGGCGGATCTGGAGCAGCCCCAGTGGTATGTACTGGATCGTCAGTATCTGCAGACCTATGTGGAATACGGCCAGGATGCGGAGCGTATCGGAGCTATTGGTGAATGGTTTCCGGCTATATTCTTCCTGGTGGCAGCCCTGGTGTGCCTGACCACCATGACCCGTATGGTAGAAGAGGAGCGGACACAGATCGGTACATTAAAGGCTCTGGGTTACAGTTCCATGGCGATTGCATCCAAATATATTTTCTATGCTCTGCTGTCCAGTCTTTTGGGAAGTCTGCTGGGTATTGTGGTGGGACAGACGCTTCTGCCCCTGGTTATTATCAATGCCTATAAGATGTTGTATGTGACGGTTCCAAAGGCGCTTACACCGCTGAATTTTGAGTATTCTGTCACATCCTCCGTGACAGCTGTTTTGTGCACTACAGTGGCAGCAGTGTCAGCCTGCTATAAAGAGCTTTTGAGCGTGCCGGCATCTCTTATGCGGCCCCAGGCGCCAAAAGCCGGCAAGAGAGTGTTCCTGGAGCATATGACCTTTATCTGGAAGCGGCTGGATTTCAGCCATAAGGCTACGGTGCGAAATCTGGTGCGTTATAAAAAACGGTTTTTTATGACTGTTTTTGGAATCGGCGGATGCATGGCCCTGCTTCTTCTGGGCTTTGGTTTGCGGGATTCCATCGGACATATCGGCACGGCCCAGTACGGAGAGATCCGCACCTATGAGGCGGCTTTCTATGTGGAAGAGGACGCCAAGGAAGCGGAAAAAGAGGCGCTCTGTGAAGCTGTAGAGGCGGATGAGCGGATCATTTCCTCCATGCGGATGCATGAGGGAGCTCTGGACGTTGAAGCTAATGGTGTGATCAAGAGCGGTTATATTCTGGTGCCTGAGAATGCGGAAGGGCTGTCTGAGTATATTCAGCTGCACGATCGCCTTACCAGGGAAGAGATCGGGCTGGAGACAGAGGGCGTGGTCCTTTCTGAAAAGCTGGCGAAGCTTCTGGATGTACAGGTGGGAGACACGGTTCTGCTCAAGGAGGAGGAAACCAGCCAGGCAGAAGCTGTGGTGACCGGTATTGCGGAAAACTATCTCATGCATTATGTATATTTAAGCCCGGAGGCATACGAGGCCATTTACGGAGAAGCTTTTGAATACAATGCGATCTATGCCCGGACCACCTCTGCAGAAGCAGCCTTTGAAGAGGATCTGCGTATAGAATATCTGGAGTATGAGGCGGTTTCTGATGTGACCTTCAGCAGCAGTATGCGAAATTATGTGCTGGATATGGTAGGCAGTCTGGATACGGTCATCTGGGTATTGGTAATATCAGCCGGACTGCTGGCTTTTGTGGTACTTTACAACCTGAATAATATCAATGTAAGCGAGCGGAAGAGAGAACTGGCCACTTTGAAGGTACTGGGCTTCTACGACGGAGAAGTAACGGGTTATGTAAACCGGGAGAATGTGGTCCTGACTTTGGTGGGAGCTTTGGTCGGCGTATTCCTGGGAATTCTGCTGCATCGGTTCCTGATCATAACCATGGAGATCGATATGCTCATGTTTGGCCGGGATATTAAGCCCATGAGCTTTGTGTACAGTATTCTGCTGACATTCCTGTTCTCCATGATTGTGAACGGAGTCATGCATTTTAAGTTAAAGAAGATCGACATGGTAGAATCCATGAAGAGTGTAGAGTAGTGACAGGCCGGGACTGGGGAGAAATGCTCCCGGGTCCTGAAAGCAGAGGGGGAACGTATGGCACTGCAGCTGATTCTGGGAGGCTCCGGAGCGGGGAAGTCCCATTGTTTGTATGAAAAGATCATAAAAGAGGCCATGACTCATCCCGAGCAGCAGTATCTGGTGCTGGTGCCGGAGCAGTTCACTCTGCAGACCCAGCGGGAACTGGTGGAGCGGCATCCAAACCATGGAATCCTGAACATCGATGTGCTCAGTTTTCAGCGTCTGGCCTATCGGGTATTTGAGGAGACCGGCCGGGAAATCGGAACGGTTCTGGAGGAGACCGGCAAGAACCTCATGCTGCGGCGGGTGGCCCAGGAGGAGCAGCAGGCGCTGACCATTTTGGGAAGCAATCTGCGGCGCATGGGCACCATCAGCCAGATGAAGTCCATGATCTCGGAGCTGACCCAGTACGGTATCACATCGGAGCAGCTGACAGAGGCTATGGAGCAGAGCAAGAGCAATCCACAGCTGTACTATAAGCTGCAGGATATGCGGCTGCTCTATGAGCAGTTTCACAAGAGCCTTGAGGGCCGCTATATTACGGCAGAGGAGATTCTGGAGGTGCTTTGTCAGGTCGTTGACCGGTCGGAACTGTTAAAGGGAAGCGTGGTGGCTCTTGACGGCTTTACCGGCTTTACCCCGGTGCAGAACCGGCTGCTGCAGAAGATCATGGGGCTGGCGGCAGATGTGCTGGTGACCGTGACTCTGGATGATAAGGAAAATCCGGAAGGGGACATCTGGGAACATGAGCTCTTTGCTATGAGTAAAAAGACCATAAAAAGCTTAAAGAAGCTGGCGGCAGAGGCCCAGGTGCCTGTGGCACCTGCTTTTGTGGTACCCCAAAATAACAAGTCCCGGTTTCATGGAGCGGGCCCTTTGTTCTGGCTGGAGCAGCAGTTGTTCCGCTATGGCAGCCAACCCTTTGAAGGAAGCCAGGATGCCATCCGCATGTTGGAGGCCAGGTCCCCCCGGGAGGAGGTACGCTGGGCAGCCGAGGAGATCTGCCGGCTGATTCGAAGCGGCTGTCGCTACGGTCAGATCGGAGTGGTGGCCGGAGATCTGACGGTTTACAGCCACTATATTGAAGAAGTTTTCCCGGACTACGGAATTCCGGTATTTTTAGATTATAAGCGAAGTGTCCTGCAAAATCCCATGGTGGAATTTCTGCGGGCTTTTCTGGAAATGGCGGAGCAGGACTTCACCTACGAGAGTGTATTCCGATACCTGCGCAGCGGTCTGGCGGGCATGGAACAGGCGGATGTGGATGTGCTGGAGAATTATGTGCTGGCCCTGGGCATCCGCGGTCACAGGAAATGGGAGAGCCGCTGGATCCGGCTGTACGGAGATTTAAAAGAAGAGGATCTGGCCCGGATCAATGAACTTCGGGTGCAGTTTTGGGAACAGAGCGGAGAGAAGGCAGTCTGCCTGCGGGAAAAGGATACTACCGTACTTCATAAGACCCGGTGTCTCTATGAACTCATTACCGGGCTGAAGCTGCAGGAGCAGCTAAAAGGCCGGGAGAATCGTCTGAATCCGGAAAAAGAGGCCAGTCTGGTGCGGGAATACCGCCAGATTTATCCTATCATCATGGACCTGCTGGACAAGCTGGCAGAACTTCTGGGTGATGAAGTCCTGCCCTTGAGCGAGTATTGGGAAATCCTGGATGCGGGCTTTGCAGAGGCAAAAGTAGGTATCGTACCGCCCGGTCTGGATCAGGTCATGGCAGGCGATGTGGAGCGAACCCGTCTGAAGGATATTCGGGCCCTGTTTTTCCTGGGGGTCAACGAAGGGAATGTGCCTAAGGCAGTCAGTACACCGGGAGTCCTTTCTGCATTGGACCGGGAACGCCTGCAGAAGCTGGGCATGGAACTGGCGCCAACACCCCGGCAGCAGGCTTACACCCAGAGAATGTATTTGTATTTGAATATGACAAAGCCTTCTGAGCGGCTTTATGTGACATACAGCCAGGTGGATGCATCGGGCAAGGCTCTGCAGCCTTCGTATCTGATCGCAACCCTGCAAAAGCTGTTCCCACAGATGGTTCCGGAAAAGGCCCGGACAGCTGAGAACGGCGCAGATATCACAGAGATCCTGACGGAGCGTCAGGCCCTGGAGTACTTAAAAAAGAGCCTGGCGGACTATCGCCGTGGCGGAACAGATTATAAGATTCAGACCATTTACCGCTGGTTTGCGGGACAGAAGCAGTGGGAAAAGAAGCTTCGCCAGCTGCTGGATGGAGCCTTTGCGGCAAAGAAGGAGAGCAGTCTTGGTAAGGCGGTGGCCCACGCCCTGTACGGAGCAGTTCTGGAGAACAGTGTGACCCGTCTGGAGCAGTTTGCGTCCTGCGCCTATGCACATTTCCTGCGCTATGGACTGAATCTGTCTGAGCGGGAGATTTACGAGTTCCAGCCGGTGGACATGGGAAATATTTTCCACGGAGTTATGGAGCTGTTTTTCAAGAAGCTGGAGGTTAGTTCCTACAACTGGAATACCCTGCCCGAGCAGGTGCGGGATGAGTGGACGGATGCCTGTCTGGACCAGCTGATCGCAGACTACGGAAATACTGTGCTGCAGAGCACAGCCCGCAATGCCTACGCAGTGGACCGCATGCGCCGTATTATTCGCCGCAGCATCTGGGCAGTCGGAGAGCAGCTGAAGCTGGGCAGCTTTGCCCCGGATCATTTCGAAGTATCCTTTGCCCAGGTATCTGAGCTGGAGGCAGTAAATATCAGCCTGTCAGAGGAAGAAAAGCTGCGGCTGCGAGGCCGTATTGACCGGTTGGATCTGTGCGAAGAGGATGACCGGGTATTGGTAAAGGTTGTGGATTATAAATCCGGAAACACCGTATTTCAGTTGCTGTCCCTGTATCACGGCCTGCAGCTGCAGCTGGTGGTTTACCTGGGAGCGGCCCTGGAACTGGAGCAGAAAAAACATCCGGGCAAAGAGGCGGTGCCTGCAGGTATCTTTTATTATCGGATGCAGGACCCCATGCTGGATCTTGAGGAAGGCGAGAGCGAAGAGGCGCGAAATCAGCGCATTCTGGAAAGTCTGAAATTAAACGGCCTGGTAAATCGGGAAGATATGATCATTCAAAAGCTGGACAGGACCATGCCCGGCAAATCAGGCATTCTGCCTTTGTCTTACAACAAAGATGGAGGTTTACGGTCCGGTTCCAGTGTAGCCAGCAAAGAGCAGTTTGAGCAGGTCCTGGATTATACAAAAGAGAAGATCAGAGCGCTGGGAAGCCAGATTCTGGATGGAGAGATTGCAGTGAATCCCTACGAACTGGATGGACGGACGGCCTGCGATTTCTGCCCCTATGGCGGTGTGTGCCAGAGGGATGCCAAGGGAAAGAACTTTGGATATCGCAAGCTTCCCCACCTGTCTGAGGATGAGATATGGAGTCGGCTGGCAGAGCCGAAGGAAAAGAAAGAGGAGTAGCCTATGGCCAGCGTGAAATGGACGGATGAACAGAAAAAAGTCATTACTCTCCGGGACCGGAATATTCTGGTGTCGGCCGCTGCCGGTTCCGGCAAAACGGCTACGCTGGTGGAACGGATCCTCACCTATCTGTGTAGAGAGGAAAATCCCGGTGACATTGACCGTCTGCTGGTTCTGACCTTTACGAAGGCGGCCGCAGGAGAGATGCGGGAACGGATCGGAAAGGCCATAGAGGAGCGTCTGGCCCGGGAGCCGGACAATGTACATCTGCAGAGACAGAGCACTCTGGTGCACAATGCCCAGATCACCACCATTCACAGTTTCTGTCTCTATGTGGTGCGCAATTATTTTCACCTGCTCTCCATCGACCCGGGCTTTCGCATGGGCGATGAGGGCGAGTTAAAGCTCCTGAAAAAAGATGTGTTAAAGGAGCTGATGGAAGCCTATTATCACGAGGCCAGACCGGAATTTCATGATTTTGTGGAGGCCTATGCCACAGGCAAGCGGGACGAAGGATTGGAAGACCTGATTTTAAATCTGGCGGAATTTTCCCTGGGATACCCCTATCCGGCCCGCTGGCTGCGGGAGTGCCGGGAGACCTGTATGCTTACAGAGGCTAAAGAACTGGAAGAGAGTCACTGGATGGAGCTTCTGCTTTCCATGACCCGAAACACCTTGGAGAGCGTGAAGGAACATCTGGAAGCAGGGCGCAGAATTTGTGTCAGCCCCCAGGGCCCCTATCTGTACGAAGAGACCCTGCAAAAGGATGTGCTGCTTATAGAGGAGCTGCTGAGGTGCGGCTCTTACAGTGAGTATGAGCAGGCGCTGGAGAAGCCTGCCTATGCCCGGCTTACTACCAAGCGCATGAGCGAGGATGTAAGCGAAGAGAAAAAGGAACAGGTAAAAGCCATTCGGGACACCATGAAAAAGTGTCTAAAGGATTTGAAGGAAAAATATTTTCCACAGAGCCTGTCTCAGGCGGCGGAATATCTAAAAGGCGCTGCGCCCTCCACGTGTATGCTGCTGGAGCTGACAGAGCGGTATCTGGAGGCCTTTGGGGAGAAAAAGCGCAGCCGCAATCTGGTGGATTTCTCGGACCTGGAGCATCTGGCACTGGAAATCCTGGTGCAGGATGTGGTAACGGATGATCAGGGTAAGATGCAGGTCATTGCCACCCCGGCGGCCCGGGAGCTTTCCGATCATTTTGAAGAAATCATGATAGACGAATACCAGGACAGCAACCTGCTCCAGGAGGTGCTTTTGCTCAGCGTCAGCAGAGTGGACCGGGGCGCTCCCAATATTTTCATGGTGGGAGATGTGAAGCAGAGCATTTACAGCTTCCGCTTGGCACGGCCCGAGCTGTTCCTGGAGAAATATCAAACCTACTCCCTGGAGGAGAACCTGTACCAGCGGATCGATCTGCATCAGAACTTCCGAAGCCGCAGGGAGATTCTGGAGGGAGCCAATGGAATCTTCCGGAAGATCATGACACCGGCAGTGGGAGGTATTTCCTATGATGACGACGCTGCCCTGTATCTGGGAGCGGACTACCCGGAAGGAAGCCCTGAGTGGAATCAGACGGAGATCCTGCTTCTGGACGCCGATGAGCTGGACGAGGACGAATCCCCCCGGGAGCTGGAAGCGGCCATGATCGCAGGTAAAATAAAAGAACTGATGAAGGAAATGCAGGTCTGGGACAAAAAGGCAGGAGCCTATCGTCCTCTGGCCTATGGAGATATTGTAATCCTGCTGAGGTCCTTAAGCGGATGGGGTGACACCTTTGCCCGAATGCTGACCGAACAGGACATTCCCGCCTATACCGAGTCCCGCACGGGATATTTTGACACGGTAGAGGTACAGACCCTGTTGAATCTGCTGCGGGTGGTGGACAATCCCCGCCAGGATATTCCCCTGGCAGCAGTGATGAAGTCCATGATAGGCGGATTTGCCGATGAGGAGCTGGCCCGGATCCGCAGCTGCTACAAAGAGCGGCGGTTTTTCGAAGCTTGCTTACAATACAGCCAAAAGTCCGCTGAAAAGGAAGAAGCGGAAACCCGAGAAACAGATTCGGCTTTGGCAGCCCGCCTGCAAACCTTCTTTGACAGGCTGGAGCAGTACCGCTTTAAGGCCCAGTACCTGTCCATTCATGAATTTATTACCTTCGTACTGGAGGATACCGGCTACGGAGACTATCTGGCAGTTCAGCCCGGCGGCGAGCAACGGAGTGCCAACGCCCGCATGCTGATCGAGCGGGCTATTGCCTTTGAGAGCACCAGTTATCGGGGCCTGTTCCATTTTGTGCGGTACATGGAGCAGCTGCAGAGCTATAAAGAGGATTTAGGCGAGGCCAGTATCTCAGGCGAAGGTGCCCACGCCGTGAGAATTATGAGCATCCATAAGAGCAAGGGTCTGGAGTTCCCGGTAGTATTTGTAGCAGGCATGGGCAAGGGTTTCAATTATCAGGACAGCCGCAGCAAGGTGGTATTGCACCCGGAACTGGGTGTGGGCGCGGACTATGTGAACAGCCGGCTGCGGGTAAAGACGTCCACCCTGCCCAAGAAATTGATCCAGAAACAGAGGGAGCTTGAGATGCTGGGAGAGGAACTGCGGATTCTGTACGTGGCCCTGACCCGGGCAAAAGAAAAATTGATCCTCACAGGAGCTGTCAAAAACCTGGTAAAAAAGCTGGGCCGGGCAGAGCTGGCCCGGGAACGGGATGCATTGAATTATCTGGAACTGACCGGAGCCAAGACTTATTGGGACTGGATTTTGCCGGCAGTCTGGGGAGATGCTCAGTTTGGCCTGCAGCTGATAAAGCCCCAGGACCTGATGATCTGCCAGCTTGGAATAGAGATTGAGGATGTGGGCCGCCAAGAAGAACTGGAGCAGCTGGCATCTAAAGGCCCCCGGAGCCGATGGGAAAAAGAGCAGGCCGCATTACTGGCTGAAAACCTGAACTTTGTATATCCCTTCGAGAATGAAAAACATCTCCAGCCAAAACTCAGCGTATCTGAGCTGAAGCGCAGCAGCCAGGCAGAAGAGGAAGAAAAAGATCTGTTTCTCTATCAGGAGCCGGAGATCATTCCTTATGTACCCCGGTTTATGCAGGAGGAAGAACCTCTTACGGGAGCGGCCAGAGGAACCGCCTATCACCGGGTGCTGCAGGAAGTGGACCTGGAGCGCATGACCCATACGGACCGCGTGAAAGAGGCTCTGGAGCAGTTGGTGGAACAGGGCAGGCTGACCCAGGAAATGGCAGATTGCGTAAATCCCTGGGACATTTTTACTTTCTGCAAAACAACGCTGGCAAAACGCATGGCAGAGGCCAAAAAGCAGGGCCGGCTGTACGTGGAGCAGCCCTTTGTCATCAGTCTGCCGGCTCGGGAAATCCGACCGGAATGGGAGTCTTGGGAGCCGGTTCTCGTGCAGGGAATCATCGATGCCTGGTTCTATGAGCCCGATGGAGAGATCGTGATCATGGATTACAAAACTGACCGGGTAGAGAATGGTCAGGAACTGCTGGAGCGCTACGCAGTCCAGTTGGATTACTACCAAAAGGCCCTGGAACAGATCACAGGAAAACGGGTAAAGGAAAAACTGATCTATTCCTTTGCTTTAAAAGAAATCATAAAGAGATGAGGGAAGAATAATGATACGTTGGAACAATGATTACAACCATGGCGCGCATCCGGCAGTTCTGGAGGCATTTGCAAAAACCAATGACGAAGGCTATGGCGGCTACGGCCTGGATGAATGGTGCGAGAAAGCATCCGAAGAAATTAAAAAGCACTTAGGCAATGCCAATGCACAGGTGCATTTCCTGGTGGGAGGAACCCAGGCCAATTACACCATTATTTCTGCGGCTCTGCGGCCTTATGAAAGCGTTGTCTGCGCAGATTCCGGACACATCCATGCCCATGAGACGGGAGCAGTGGAGCATATCGGTCACAAGATTCATGCGCTTCCGGGAACCGATGGAAAGATCACAGCAGAGCAGGTGCGGACAGAGGCAGAAAACTACCGCACCAGCGGAGTGCAGGAGCACATTACCCAGCCGAAGATGGTGTACCTGTCCTTCCCTACGGAGTTCGGCACCATTTATTCCAGACAGGAACTGGAGGATATCCATCAGGTATGCAAGGAATATGACCTGTATCTGTTCATTGACGGCGCCCGCATGGCCTACGGCCTGGGCTCCTGCAAATGCGACCTGACGCTGGCAGATCTGGCAGCCCTGGCAGATGTATTTTACATCGGCGGTACCAAGTGCGGCGCCATGTTCGGCGAAGCAGTGGTCATTGTCAGGGATGAACTGAAAAATCATTTCAGAAGCCACATCAAGCAGAACGGAGGCATGCTGGCAAAGGGCTGGACCTTAGGGCTGCAGTTCTATGCATTGTTTAAAGACGGCCTGTATTTTGAGATCGGAAAGACTGCAGATGCCCAGGCTATGCGCATTAAGGAGGCTTTTGCCCGGAAAGGAATCCCGGCCTACATCGAGAGCTTTACCAATCAGCAGTTTGTGGTTATCAATCAGGAGCAGATGGACAAACTGGCACAGAAGCACGTGTTTGAATATCAGGAAAAGCTGAAGGATGACCTGCACTGTGTGCGGTTCTGCGCAAGCTGGAGTACAAAGGAAGAGGACCTGGAAGTGTTGCTTCAGGATATTGGGGCGCTGTAGGGTCTTGCAGAAGTTCGTAAATACGTGAATTAAAGGAGACGACAGAACATGAGGAAGCACGCTTTTTGGATGCTGGCAGCTGTCGCATTGTTGGCTGGCATGATGTCAAACACAGTTCAGGCAAAGACGGATTCGGGCATCTCAACCGTAGCAGATGCTGATTATGAAGTGACCTTTAACACCAATGGCGGAGCTGCAGCAGTTCCTATTGCGGTCACCTACCATGCCAAGTATGGCAGACTGCCTTCTGTAGGCGTTGCCGGTCTTTCTCAGAGCGGCTGGTATCTGGTTGATACAGACGGAACTGTTACGGATACCAAAATTACCAGGACCACCGTAGTTGCCACAGCCCGTGACCATGAGCTGTTCATGAGTCGCAGCGTTCTGGCGCCCAACCTGAAGATCACTCTGACAGTACCCGGAGCTATTTCTGATAATTATACCTATTATGTTCCCGGGAATTCCCAGCGTGTCTTGACCGTGACTGTCAGCAACGCAAACGCGGAGATCCTGGATTATACCTATGCATGGTATAAGGATGATGTTTTGATGGAAGGCGCAGCAGAGTCTGTATTGACTCTGGCTGGAGATGTTTCTGATTCCGGCACTTACAAGTGTGTTGTTACAGCTACTTTGAAAAATGGAACAGGTATTGTAGTAACCGCTGATACTGCTGCCAAGGAGATCACGCAGAAGGTTACCATCAGACGTGCAGCCAATACCCTGTACTATGATGTCAGCGGCGGGGAGGGTGGTCCCTCCAGCAATTACACAGGCGGTACAACGATCAGCGTACAGTCCGGTGAGCCTGCCCGTATCGGATATACCTTTACAGGATGGAATACCGCGGCGGACGGAAGCGGCCAGGCCTATAAAGGCGGCGAGACCTATACCTTTGCCGATGATAACGGAAACGGCGGCTGTACAGGCCAACTGTATGCACAATGGGATGCAAACGAATACACCATTACCTTTAATACTGATGGTGGTTCTGAAGTAGCATCCATTACTCAGGATTACGGTACTGCAATTACGGTACCGTCGGCACCCAGCAAGGCTAGATATACTTTTGCGGGCTGGGATGTGGCAATTCCTGCAACTATGCCTGCCCAGGATATGACCATCACTGCAAAATGGACGCTGAATCAGTACACACTTACCTTTGATGCCAACGGTGGTACCGGGGCCATGAAGGATGTACTTATACTTGACGGTGCAGAATATTCTCTGCCGGGAAACGGATTCATTGCTCCTGCAGGTAAGAAGTTCAAGGACTGGAAGGTTGGCGACAACGAGTATGTACCTGGTGTAAAGATCACTGTTGCTGCTGATACTAAGATATCTGCAGTTTGGGATGACATCCCGGTTGCTGACAGCAACAATCAGACTACTACTACCGTTAGCCCGAAGACCGGAGACAGCAATAATCTGGGAATATGGATGGCTCTGATGATAGTTAGCTGTGTTTTATGCGGCGTTGTTGTTTACAACAGAAAGAAAAAACTTTCCGGAACGAAATAATAGAAATAAGTATAGACAAGGGCGATAATGGATTTCGATTATCGCCCTTGTTTCCATAGTTGTTAATGTCCGCAGTGCCCGTGCCCGCAGCTGTGTCCTTCGCTGTGGTGGTGGGAACCGCAGCCCTCACCATGCTCGTGGCTGTGGTGGCTGCAGGTGGTGTTGGGATCATAGTTCAGAGCGCCTGCCAGGAAGGAGGCTACCTGAGAATCTGCGTCCCCGGCTGCGCCCGGGTACAGAGCGATACCGGCCTCGGCCAGTGCATTTCTGGCGCCTCCGCCGATTCCGCCACAGATCAATACCTGTACACCGTGCTCCCGCAGGAAACCGGCCAGGGCGCCATGTCCGCTGCCGTTTGTATCTGCGATTTTAGAAGAGAGGATCCTGCCGTCCTCTACCTCATAGATCTTAAACTGTTCCGTATGTCCGAAATGCTGGAAAATCTGTCCGTTTTCATAAGTTACTGCAATTTTCATAATGGTTTCTCCTTTCCAAATAGATGGTTTCTCCTGGCAGAATTCATAATTTCCGCCGGCAATACAAAGGGAGGTGCCTTCGATCAGGAAACGGGACAATTTCTTGCGGGCACTGGTGTACAGGGCCTGCACGGTGGCACGTCCCACTTGCATCTGACGGGCGCATTCCTCCTGGGTACAGTCCAGATAATCAATGAGCCGGATAACTTCGTACTCCTCAAGGAGCAGGACCAGACTGCCGGAAGCAGTAGCCGGTTGCTCTGGGTGGAAGGCGTGATGCAGTGGCAGTTTCCCGATTCGTTTACTTTTACTTGGGCGCGGCATAGAGACCTCCTTTGCAATAGTTATTGTCTTATGTCAATAATTATATACTTATAATTAACATATGTCAATTATAAAATGATCTCCAGAGGTCTTTCTTCCTTGAAGTAGTGCAGGCATTGTGTTAAAATAAAGTCTAAGAAAAAAGCTGGCATTTGGCGGGAGGAAAACGAATGAAAAAGACCATATTGTCTTCGGTTTGGATTTTAGTATTGATCATTGCCACAGGAATTATGGGTGCGTCTGTGACCATTATGGCTATGACGGCTACCAAGGCGGATTGGATCGTATATGCATTTGGTATTTTGATGTTATTATTTTTTTATGTAGGCGGCGGCATGCTTCCGAGAGCAGCCCGGCCGGACAAGGGGCGTTCCACCATATTCTTGCTGGTTGGCTGGGGTGTTTTTCTGGCGGCAGCAGGCCTGCTGAGTCATGCTGAGGTGATTTGGGCGGGGGTTATGGATATGATCACCATTTTTCTGGTAGCACCGTTGATCTATATTGGAGCTGTGTGGCTGGTGCCGTTTTTTGGCACAACCGGAAATGTCCCCGAAGAGCTGGCCATTTTGCTGGGGGTAGCGTTGATTATGACAGCCTTGGGATTGGGAATCAAGTCCGGCCGCAAGAAGCAGCAGCGCCGGGAAGAAGAGGAAGCGAAGCTGGTTGAAAAAGAGAAAAGCGCATTTAAAAGATACGGAGCCGGAGGCGCGAAACTGAGTGTTGATAAATCGATTTCCAACATCCCAGACTCTGATAAGGTTGAAGAAGAATAAAAGAACCGTCTGCTAAGGATGAATTCCTGTGCAGACGGCCTTTTTAGTTGGTCTCAATTCATTTCCTGGTAGCCATATTTCCGAAAAAGATCAGCGGCTTTCTCGGCAAAAGATTTATTGGTATTAAAAATACCAATGTCACCGCCGGAACTAATGATATCGACTGTTTGCACCATGCCGGTTTCGATGATCATAATTGTGAGACTGGTATAGCTGTTGTTGCGAAGATAGTATCGTTCAAACGAAAGGAGCAGGACTGCGGCGCTTCTTAAGTCTCTATAGGTTTCATATACCACTTGGGCATCCAGCTCACGCCTTAGAGTGCTGGCTAATTCGTGGATATTTTTGGAACCGTTATCGCATTTAAACTTCATAGTTACACTTGCCATAAAATTCCTCCCATCAGGGTTAAATAATTAAATTTTTCACTGGATTCTCACATAGCCGCTTTCCTCTATGATTGTCTGGCCTTCCTCGGACAGAATCCAATCAATGAGGGCGGGAATATTTTCGTTTGCGTTGTCTGCACGATAGATAGCGTAAAATTCTGAGATGATGGGGTAATTGCCGTTTTGGATGTTTTCAGCGCTGGGATATACACCGTTCAATGACAACATCTTTACGGCTTGGTTTCCCACGATTCCATCCATATAGTATCGAAACGAAAAGCCAATGGACGCACCGGTAATTGCGAAAGGCGATTTTCCGGCAATTTCCTGTTCACCCATAAATGCATCCATGACAGTTTGACTGCCGCTGCCGGACAGCCTGGTGACCGGGTTGATTACACGAGCGGGGCCACCCACCTCGGACCAATTTGCATAATCGCCTGCGTAAATGCTTCGGATTTGCTCCGTAGAAAGGTTGTCTACCGGATTGTTTTCATTTACAAAGAACACAAAAGCCTCAAGTCCGATGGGAACATAAATCAAATCGACGCCTTGTTCTTCTGCGTATTGCTTTTGTTCCTCGGATGGAGCAGCACAGAACAAAATATCTGTGGTACCGTCTACGATTGCCTGGTATCCGCGGACTGTATTTTTGTACTGCATTTTGCTGTCCTTGGCAAAATTTTCACCGTAATAATTGTCATCGGAAAAGGCGCCCCCTTCATAGGCAACAGAGCCTACAGGATAAACTGCGTCAATGAAAGCTGCGTACACAGGGACAAGTGCTGCGGCGCCGTCCAGGACCGGAAGGTTCTCTGTCAGCTTTAAAGAAGCATCAATGCGCGCCAGATCAGAGTCTGCATTATGGGGCAAATAAGCCCCCACATCAATCATTTTTGCCTGTGAAGCATCGCTGAAATTGTTGGCCAATCGGCGTGTCAGCAATAAGTACATGCTGATATTAAATGCTGCAAACACAATAACGACCAGCAAAATAAGCAAAAGTTGTTTTCCGAAACGAGATTGTAGCTTCATGCTTTTACCACAGCTCCTTTGCAATAAAGTAGATGATAGAGCAATGTTGATAAGCGTAAAGCGCATAGATTAAATGGGCAATGGTCAACACAAGACACATACCGATGATTGCCAGCAGTACAGTAGTAAATGTACGATTTTTCATAAGCGATCCTCACATAAAAGCAACTGCCGAAAAAAGCAAAAGGACAAGGCCCACAATAACCACAACCAGGGTTCCTGCAATGGCAGAAGACACGATCAGTAGAATCCTACGCTTTTGCATTTCCTCTTCACTGAAGCTGCCCGGTTCTGTTTTGTTTTTCTTTTTTGCGTAAAAGTAGAGATATAAGCTGATTGCAAAAAATAATATGGCTGCAATAGGGATGCAATAGAAAATGCATTGAATCAAATAAATCATGTTTGTGTCTCCTTTTGTTCCTTTTTACCGGATTCCATAATACCATATTGTACCAGGGATGTCATCTCCATCTCACGACCGCTTCCGATACTCCCGGGCCGACATCTGATAATACCGCTTAAAAGCTGCGGAAAAATGCTCAGTGGAAGAGTAGCCCAGTTCCTCCGCAATGGAAGCGATGCTGCGGTCTTTATCACCCAGCAAAATCGCAGCGGCGGCCATCTTGGCCTCGGTCTTTTTCTGAAGGAAGGTCTTGCCGTAGTGCTCTTTTAGCAGGCGCTCTGTCTGGCGGCGGCTTAAGGACAGGCGTTCGGCCAGATCATCCAGGGACAGATTCTGGTATTCGTAGAGGAAGTATTCCTCCAGAATAATATATTTGCTGTCCTGGAGATTGGAGGGCTCGAAGTGATCCAGGGCCTTCTGTTTCATCTCGTAGTTGCGTACAATGTGGACGATCAGCTGGGTCAGCAGGGACTGCACCTGCTCCTTGTAGCCGGTGTACTGATTTTCCAGCTCAAAGAAGATCTGCTGCATGATGCCGTGAATGTTCTGCTGGTCAGGGCCGAACCAGAAGGCGGTCTGAGTGAACAGGGGCAGAAGAGAAGCGCCCTTTCCCTTTTGCTTGCCTGCCTTCAGATAGACGCAGTATTCGCACATGGGATCATCGGGCACAGGGGTCTGGGCGTGCTCCACATGTGGCCCGGTGATGTACAGGGTGTTTGGCACAATATCGTACAGCTCCTGATTGATCTTCACGTGGCCGTAGCCCGAAGGAATATAGTGGATCTCGTAGCTGTTGCTGCCGTGGCTGTGATTGGGAATGGTTCGCAGGAATCGCTCAAATACAATATTCAGAGCATAGAAATCCGTCTGTTCGATGGTAAATTGAATGTTTAAGTCCGTATATAGCTGGCGCATGGTATTCTTGCCTTTCTGAAGGGCTGCGTCGAATCAGCGGCGCAGCGGTAGTTGCCTTGGTAGTATTATTTTACCATGCTTCTTTTGGAAACACAACAAAGATTCGAAAAGGCGACATGAATAAAAGGGAAATGTCTGGTTTTTCTATTGAAAAAGCACCGGGATCCAGTATAATAAAAGTATCAGGAAAAAGAGGCAAAGCAGGAGAAGGCTTTCCTCTGGATGCAGAAAAATATAACAAACGGAGGGTAAACACATGGAAAAGATGATGGGCGCAATTTTACCGGGAAACAGTACGGTAGAGCTGAAAGAGTTTGATATTCCCAAGCCGGGTCATGGACAGGTACTGATCCAGACCAAGGCATCAACAATTTGCGGAAGCGATATCCGCTGCATTTACCGGGAGCACACAGGAAAAGGTGCGGAAGGGTATATTCCCGGAATGATCGCAGGTCATGAGCCCTGCGGTATTATTGTAGAAGAGGGCGAAGGCCTGAAGCGTTTCAAAAAAGGCGACCGTGTAGTTGTATATCATATTTCCGGCTGCGGCGTGTGCAATGATTGTCGTAGAGGATATTATATTTCCTGCAGCAGCCCCCATCGTGCGGCTTACGGCTGGCAGAGAAACGGTGGTATGGCTCCTTACATACTGG
Source organism: Lachnospiraceae bacterium (assembly GCA_017464645.1). The sequence goes on from JAFTZF010000006.1 coordinate 46,753, forward strand.
CAGATGAGAAGGATCTGATCGAGCTGCCGGATGAGCTGACCTACAAAGACGGTGCGCAGGTTGCCTGCGGCTTTGGCACCGTTTATGAAGCAATTGAGAAGATCGGTGTCTGCGGAAATGACGCCGTGCTGGTAACCGGTCTTGGACCTGTTGGTCTGGCTGCTCTTATGATGGCAAAGGCTATGGGTGCGGAGAAGACCATCGGTGTGGATATGAATGATTATCGTATTGACCTGGCTAAGAAGCTGGGCCTGGTTGACTATGTATTCAAACCCGGTGAGGACACGCTGGAGCAGATTCTGGAAGTGACCGGCGGACATGGCGTAGAGCGTGCCATCGATGCAAGTGCAAGTGATTCCGGCAGACAGCTGGCGATCCGTGCCACCAGAAACTGGGGCAAGATCGCATTTGTAGGTGAGGGCGGTACCTGTACCTTCAATCCCAGCCCGGACATCATTCACGGCCAGAAGACCATTTACGGTTCCTGGGTAACCTCTCTGTGGAGAATGGAAGAGCTGGTAGAGCGTCTGGTTCGCTGGGGCATCCATCCCGAAGATCTGATCACA
>JAFTZF010000041.1 GCA_017464645.1 Lachnospiraceae bacterium
GGCGCCTTCACATCAAAGGCCACTGTAATATAATCCGGCTTCTCCTCATCCAGCACCTTAAACAGGGTGTTCAAAAAGCCGAAGATCGCATTGGTATGAAGCCCCTCGGAATTGCTTAGATCCATCACTCCGTAAAAGGCCCGATTGATAATACTATGTCCATCTATCAAAAGGATTTTCTCACTCATGCTCTATCTCCATTTCACCATTTCATTATAACCATTATGATCAGGGAAATCACTGCCACCACCTGGGATATGACATAAATCACATTGAAATTCTTATGGGCCTGTACCCGGCCCTCAGATTCGCGAATAGCTCCCTCCAGCAGATTGTGCATATCAAAATTATCGCTTCCGCTGTCCAGCTGGGCAAGACCTGCGTAGAGAGTATAGTATACCTCCAACTCCTCATAACATTCCTTGCAGCCTCTGATATGCTCCAAAAACGTTTCTACTTCTTTATCCGTCATTTCATCATTGATATAAGGCATGACAAATTGAGCCGCTTCTTTACAGGTCATGACATTTCCCTCCCTTCTCATGAGTATACACTAATCAGCGGAATTTTGAAAGCATTTCTGTCAAAAAAGAATTTGCCGGGGAATACAAAAACAGGGCCTCCGCCAAAGCGGAGGCCCTGCCCCTATGTAAGCCTATTTGAGATAAGCTCTATTATTTTGCTTTTTTCTGTTTGGCAAATGTCTGAACACCTTCTACTACCAGGAAGATAGCCAGGATTGCCATTGCAGCTGCGAAGCATAACTGGAACCAGTCGCCCCATGCTGCCTTTGCTACAGTACCATCAGCAGCTACAACTAAACCAGCAGCCAGTTTGATCTTGGAGATAACAGTCATAACCAGAGAGGTCAGAGTCGCAGCCAACATGAAGATCATGGGGATGATGAACATCTTGTTGTTCTTTCCTGCGTTGCCAAGCCATGCAGCTACAGCCATCAGAGCGATACCTGCCAGCAGCTGGTTCGCAGCACCGAACAGACCCCAGATCTGGCTCAGGCTCAGAGCACCTAAGGTACTTCCGATAGCGATCATTGCTACGGTACCGAACAGCGGATGAGCAAGCACTTTACGAACGCCCTTTGCTTCTTTCCAGGTGGTCTCTCCCTCTTTCAGAATCAGCTCAGCAAACATGAAACGGCTCAGACGAGTACCGGTATCCAGAGAAGTCAGAGCAAATACGGAAACTGCCAGGGTCAGCAAAGCGTAGATAGTTGCATAGATGCCAGAGCCTTCGCCGCCGAACATGCTGGCAATACCTGCTGCAAATGCTGCAGAGGGAGAACCGAATGCGCCATCCAGATACTGCTGGAATACAACGCCTACTGCAATCAGGGAAACAATACCCAGAGCAGACTCGATCAGCATGGAACCGTAACCGATTACCTTGGCGTCCTTCTCATTAGACAGCTGCTTGGAAGAAGTACCTGTAGCGATCAGACTGTGGAAACCGGAACATGCACCACATGCAACGGTAATGAACAGGGTCGGGAACAGGTAGCTGCCAGCCTTGGGCTCCCAACCGGTAAATGCCGGAATGGAGAACTCAACATTGCCTGTGATTGCAGACAGAACGATACCGATCACTGCCAGAGCCATCATTGCGTAAAGCAGGAAACTGGACAGGTAATCACGAGGCTGCAGCAGAATCCATACAGGGATCAGAGATGCTACGCACAGGTAGATTGCGATGAAGATGATCCATCCCATACGGTTCATAGCAAAACCAACATTCAGACCCAGAGCAACGATAGCGATGATACCAATGATACCAACGATGGTTGCGGGAACGGTCTTAACGCCGAAACGATTTGTCATGACACCATAGATCACTGCCAGTACGATGAACAGTACAGAGATCATAGCAGTAGTCTGGCTGCCTGTGGGGTTCTTTACAAAACCGAACATTACGTCAGAACCATCTGCTGTAAAGAAGGTACCTGCTACTACGTTTACGAAGGAAGCGATTACCAGGATCAGAACCAGAAGCGCGAAGATGATAAACAGCTTCTGAGCTTTCTTGCCCATGGAATCCTTGATGATCTCACCTACAGATTTTCCGTCGTGACGCACAGATGCAAAAAGGGAACCGAAGTCCTGAACACCGCCGAAGAAGATACCACCAACTACACACCAGATAAATACAGGAACCCAACCGAAGATGGCTGCCTGAATCGGGCCGTTGATCGGGCCTGCACCGGCGATAGAGGAAAAGTGATGTCCCATCAAAACTACGGGAGGTGCTGCAACATAGTCAACACCGTCTTCCATCTCTACTGCAGGAGTTTTTCTGGAAGGGTCAATGCCCCACTGCTTGCAAAGCCAGTTACCATAGGTTACATAACCAATGATCAGCAGAGCGATTGCTGCAAGAATGATAATTAATGCTGTCATTTTTCATTTCTCCTTTTCATAAGAATGACTTAATTATTAAATATATTGCTAACGAGTTTCTTCAGACTCTCGCCCAGGCGGTTGTGGGCCACACGTCCGGAAGAAAGCTCTACGGCAATCAAACGGTAATTGCTCCAGCCGTATATGCCGAAGCGGTAGCTTTTTCCATGACGAATTTTCCTAACTGCCGAAAATGCGTCATCATCGATCTTTTCTGCCAGGATGATGAGCGCTGCATCTGTACACTTGTGTCCTTGTACAGGTCTCACCCGGCTCATACACTCAGACCAGGCCTTTTCATCCAGCTCAGTCAGACGCTCAAAAGTCAGCTGCTCCTCTGTTGCAAAAAAGATATATTCTTTGGAATCTGACTCGAAAAGCTTTGCGCTTTTCAAAAGGAAATACTGCTCATCATGAGTGGCAAACTCTGCCTCCACCGCAAAGGGATCTGCCACATCCTCACGCTTGATATTATAATATCTCTGAAAAGAAGGGAGAATCTTCTCCAACGCTTCTGTTACATTCATGTTCTATCTCCTCTTCTTATTCGGCCTTTGCAGGGCTGGCAAACTCTGCACCGGGAACTTTTTTCTTTAAGATCGACATCATCTGCTTGGCCGCCGTCTTGCCTGGAAGCTGTACCTGCACTATCTCTCCTGCATCTGTGCAGATCACCAGATACTCTACAGGAATCTCCCTGCTCTCTCCTCGGACCTTAGCCCTCATCACCATCACCCGGCGAAAACACCGGCAAATCTCTTCATACGGAAGATAACAGACCCGCAAGCCGCTCTTTATGTACAGGCAAAGATCACCCAGGCGTACTGGACCGATCTCAATCCCCTTTTTGTATTCTGTCCGAAGAATACCCATATCCGGAAGTTTCGTCGAAAGCGCTTTTAACCACATGGATATTCCCTCCTTACCAAAATATGCACGAATTTCTTAAATTTTTACAAAAAATCTTATAATTCCATAAATATTTTATCACTACTATACTTAAAATACAAGTAGATTTATACTCGTTGGGTATTTATTTTTGTAGATTTTTTACATCTTCAGACCTCTAAAGTATAGTAGGCATTTGTCCTTTTAAGAACTCCGGGCAACAAAAAAACCTGCGGAATCACTTCCACAGGTTTTACCAACTGCAGGAGATGGGACTTGAACCCACACACTGTTGCCAGCGTCAGATTTTGAGTCTGATGCGTCTGCCATTCCGCCACTCCTGCTTATCCTTGCGACGGATTATATTCTAACACAACTTTCTTCCAAACGCAAGAACTATTTTTACATTTAAATTCTTTTCATGAGGCCGGTTCTCCCCCCCTATTCCCGGAGCTTTTCTAGCCGCGCAGCACATCCAGTAAATGCGCAAAATACTCCGGCAGCTCCGCCTCAAACTCCATATATTCGCCTGTAGACGGATGCAAAAAGCCCAGCACCATGGCGTGAAGAGTCTGGCCCTCCAGACGGAAGGGCGACTTCACATTTCCATAAATTTCATCACCCAGCAGGGGATGTCCGATACTGGTCATGTGTACCCGGATCTGATGGGTACGTCCCGTCTCCAGCCGGCACTCCACATAGGTGTAGTTGCCAAACCGCTCCAGCACCCGATAGTGAGTAACAGCTTCTTTGCCACCGGCCTTTGTCACGGCCATCTTCTTCCGGTCAGTGGGATGACGGCCGATGGGTGCATCCACGACCCCCTCCTCCTCTTTGATATTTCCATGGACAATGGCCCGGTAGCGCCGGGTGATACTGTGCTCTTTCAGCTGCTGGGCCAGGCAATTGTGAGACTGGTCATTTTTGCACACAATGAGAACGCCTGTGGTATCCTTATCAATGCGATGGACGATACCCGGGCGCATCACACCGTTGATCCCCGACAGGGAATCCTTGCAGTGATACAACAAGCCATTGACCAGTGTACCGCTGTAGTGGCCGGCCGCCGGATGCACCACCATATTTTTCGGCTTGTTCAGCAAAATCACATCTGCATCTTCGTAAAGAATATTAAGGGGTATATCCTCCGGCTCAATCTCCGGCACTACCGCCTCCGGCACCTGCAGATGGACCTCTTCACCCTCGGACACTTTGTAGCTGCCCTTCACGGCCTTGCCTTCCACCCAGACACCGTTTTCCTTTACCACCTTCTGCAGATAGGACCGGCTCAGATCCGGGATCATCTCCGACAAGTATTTATCCAGACGATATCCTTCATAATCCTCTTCCACCGTCAGACGATACTCTGTCATGCTTCTTCCTCCGGTTTGTCAGACTCGGCCGATGCAGCAGCTGCTTCCTTCTTCTTGGAAGAAAAAGAAATGAATGCCAACTCCTCATCCTTGTAATAGAATATAAATAAAATTACCAGCGCAATGGCTGAAACCGTCACATAGCAGTCCGCCACATTGAAAATGGGGAAGTCGATCAGTTCAAAATAGAAAAAGTCCACTACATACCCCTGAACTGTCCGGTCAATAAAGTTTCCGATAGCACCTGCAAACAGGGCCACCCCTATGAAACGCAGCGGATGCAGGCGCTTCTCCAGGGGCATCCGATTGTATAAATAAACAAGCCCCACCAGCACCAGTACCGTAAGAATCACAAAAATCCACCGCTGGCCCTGGAACATGCCAAAGGCCGCTCCCCGATTCTCCAGATAATGCAGCTGAAACACATCTTTTATGAGTACAATGGACTCCTGGTCCTTCAAATGGCTCACCGCCAGAGCCTTGGTCCACTGGTCCAGCCCGATCAATACTGCCGCCAGAATGATTCCGCCAATATTATACTTCGCTCTTTTAGTCATTACGTTCTTCCTCTAAATCCCGATTGATATAATCAATTGCCTGCATCAGCTCTTCATCTGTCACATCCGTTGCAACAAAAGCTTTTCCCATATCCTTTAAAAGGATAAATTTAATTTTCCCTGCTTCCATCTTTTTGTCCAGCTTGGTAGCCTGCAAAATGTCTGAACTGGTAAGGCCGCTGACCCGCACCGGCAGACCGAATCCGATAAACATGTCCCGAATTTCCACGAACTCGCCTTCATCCAGATAGCCCCGTTTCCAGGAAATATAGGCAGCTGCCACTGCTCCGATCGCCACGCATTCTCCATGCTGCAGCCGGAAATTCTTTAATTTCTCCACCGCGTGACCGATGGTATGGCCGAAGTTCAGCAGAGCCCGGTCGCCCTTCTCCAGGGGATCCTTTTCAACCACAGCCCGCTTTACTTTGCAGCTCTCCTCCACCATGGTCAGAAGGGTCTGGTAGTCCCGTTGATCAATCTCATACATATGTTCCAGCAGCCACACATAGTAGGGCAGGTTCTTAATAAGGCCGTGCTTCAAGATCTCTGCCATACCACCTGCAAACTCCCGCTCGGGCAGGGTATTCAAAGTGCTCAGATTCATATAGACCAGGGCCGGCATATGAAATGCTCCCACCATATTTTTGTAGGCATCAAAATCCACACCTGTCTTGCCGCCAATGCTGGAATCCACCTGGGCCAGCAAAGTTGTGGGCACCTGGATGAACTGAATTCCTCTCAGATAAGTAGCTGCTGTAAAGCCGGTCAGATCGCCTACTACGCCGCCGCCTAAAGCCACCAGCACATCCTTGCGGTCAAATTTTTCCAGAATCAGGTGTTCATAAAGCTGGCGCACCACATCCAGATTCTTGCTGGCTTCCCCCGCAGGGAATGTAAATACGGCAACCTTGCTGCAAACCTTTTCCAGTTCCGCCTGTACTTCTGCGGCATACAAGGGTCCCACGGTGCTATCTGTCACAATGCAGGCCCGTTTTCCTTCCAGCAGCTCCAGACCAACGCCCGGCTCTGTCAGGCCCCCAAAGGTATTTGTCAAATGAATGGAATAACAAAAGGCCTTATCCTTTTTTACATCCAACACAGCTGTTAATCTGTCCTCCATGATATTCCTCCTTAAATGTAACGCTTTACCGTCACATAACTTCTTCCTTTTTTAGACTGCCCTCCCGCAGACACATAGGTAAATCGTCCCATGCCCCGCACGGATATCATGTCGCCCTCTTTGGGTGCATATCCGTTGGAGGTAATCAGTTTTCCGTTTACAAAGACTTTTCCGCCTTCGATAAGCCCTGTCAGGCTGCTCCTGGAGCTGTTAAAAGCCAGAGACAGCAGGCTGTCCAGCCTCACAGAAGCCACTGTTCCTTTTACTTCCTGGGACTTTGGCTCATAGTCCGCCGGGAAATCCTCGGTAACACGCAGACTCACACTGGTGCGGCGCACCTGGGTCAGCTCCTGGCACAGATAATCCGCCAGCTTTTCCTGGACAAATACATAAGCACCCTGCTCTTCTACCAGCACATCTCCCAGTTTACAGCGTTCAATGCCGGTAGCCAAAATAGCCCCCAGATAATCCCGGTGGCTCAAAGCTTCGGAAAACTTTGCCTGCAGCGGACGGATCTCCACACAGGCAAAAGGATAGTTTAAAAAGACAGGAGCATCAGGAAGGAAAGCTACCATCTGACGCTCCGCTTGCTTATATCCACCAAAGCTTTCAAAATGCACGTAAGAAAGCTTTGGCTTCACCGATTCAAATATACTTCTTTCGTTCAGATTCAGAAAATCTGAAAACAGGGGAATGCCCTTTTCGTAAGCAGCATTGGCTAAATCCAACAGCCGCTTTTCCAGTTGCTGTTCTTCTTTTGTCATAACAAACCATTCATACCAGAGTATACAGACGGAATGTCAATAGAGCCACTTAAAATCTCCTGCAGATCTCCGGAAATCTCTACACTTCTGGGGGTTACCAGGAAAATATAGTTGGATACCTTCTGAAGATTTCCACCGATGGCATAGCAGGAACCGGAAATAAAATCGATGATTCTCTGAGCCACATCCACATCCAGACCTTCAAAATTCAGCACTACGGTGCGGTTGCTCAGAAGAGTCTCAGTGATCTCTCGGGAATCTTCAAATACAGTCGGCTTGATCACACATACTTCCATACCGGTTGCTTTCCTGGTACTACGCATGGGTGTTACCTTCGCAGCTTTTTCTTTTACCGGCTCATCATCAAAATCATCATCGAAGGCCTCTTCCTTCTTGCGTCTAAACAAGCCCTTCTTTGCCGGTTTTTCATCCTCGTAGTCATCATCGTAATCGTCGTAGTCATCGTAATCGTCTTCGTAATCGTCTCCGCCCAATTTCATGACATCCAGGAACTTATCAATTACTCCCATGCTATTTGTCTCCTAATCTTATTTTTTACTATAATCGCGTTCTCCAAAAATGCCTGTCCCCACACGCACCATGGTGGCTCCCTCTTCGATGGCCACCTCATAATCTCCAGTCATTCCCATAGAGAGGACATTCATATTTACATTATCAATGCTTTTTTCTTGTATGTCAACATATAATTTCTTTAATTTTCTAAATATGGGACGATTTTCTTCAGGATCCTCTACATATGGTGCTATTGTCATCAATCCCTGAATCGAAATATTCGGTAACTTTGCAATTTCCCGAATCAGCTCTTCCGTGTCCTCTACAGACACTCCGAACTTGGATTCCTCCTGAGCCACATTGACTTCAATGAGTACCGGCACCGTAATCCCCTTTTTCTGTCCTTCCTGGCTGATAGCCTCTGCCAGCCTCAGAGAATCCACCGAATGAATGAGGCAGGCCTTGTCCACCACATACTTCACCTTGTTTCTCTGGAGATGACCGATCAGGTGCCAGCGGATATCCTTAGGGAGCACCTCGTACTTGTCACAGAGCTCCTGAACTTTATTTTCCCCAAAATCTCTGGTTCCAATCGGGAGCAGCTCCTCTATCATAGATACAGGCTTCGTCTTGCTGACTGCAATCAATATAACCTCTTCTCTGGCTCTTCCGGCTCTCTTGCAGGCATCGCACACCCGCTGCTCTACTGCTTTCAGGTTCTCTGCTACCATCTCATACACTCCTCATGTAGTCTGTCTTAATAGATTACCTGGGCTTCCTCCACCGTATCTGCATTCAATACAATATGGTCGTATACGGACAGACCATAGGAGGTTCCCTCTTTTACGATACAATATTCTTCATTTTCCTGCAAAATTTCAATTCGCCGGAAAACAGTATATCCTTTGTTAATGTTGTAGACACCTTTCATGGCCTGCTTCTCTCCCACCTGGAAGGTTTCCGAAGACTCCACTGCGATCAAGGTATTGCCCGCCTCCAACTTCAGCTTGGAGGTGGCAAAATCCTCTTCTTTGGGATCCACATAAAAATATTCTTCATCCTGATAATAAATGGTCGTATCAGTAAACACCACACTGCTGTTACCATTTTCATCAAAGACCTGTTTCATGACACCGCTGTCATCTCCGGACTTAGCCAGGTACTGGATAGGTATCACATAGAAATCCTTTTCTGTCACAGTGGTTGCCGGAATCTTAAGACCTTTTGTTTCATTCCGCAGAATCTCAAAATCCAGGAAACGTTCTCCTGCATAGCGAACCATGGAATTCACGAAGCTTAAGACTCCATAGGCCTGTCCGTCCCGGTATTCCAATGTCACCGAAGGCCAGACACTCTCTCCATCCTTCTTAAACCGTACCTCTACATAGGTAGTCTGTTGAACGGTGGTACCATCGTCTTTGACCCGCACATTCGCTTCCATTTTTTCCCGCAAATAAGTTTCAGTTTCTTCATCCAACGGGAAAACCAGCTGCCAGTGTTCTTCTGTGATCAGTTTATACACCGGATCTCCGCTGCTGATCAGTTCCTCTGTCCGAAGGCTCTTTCTTTCGTAAACCTCCTGATCAAACCAGCTGCTGCTTAAGTTTTCCAGACTGACTTCTTCCAGTCCATCCACATAATATTCTACAATACCGCTGCCGCCCGCCGTAAACCGGGAAAAGGTACCGCTGTTTTCCTGGACAGCGCCCTCCATTTGCTCCGCCATGTTCTGGTTGATCATGTCCAGAACCGATACATTGATGGCGTATTTAAAATCGTACAGCTTGGAAAAATCCATATCCGACATGCCGGACACATAGGAAGTCACCTGGCTGCGCAGGGAAGCATAATTTTCCTCGCTCAAGTTTACACCTTCTGCACTTTCCTGAAGGAGTTCTGCCATTTCTCCGTTTTCATCAATGGTATAAACCGTACTGGCCGGAGACACCTTCTCTCCCTCTCTGGCATAGTAGTTCACATAGCCGGACTTCTCTGCCGTAAAGACCTTTTCCGTGCGAAGGGCCATTCCCGTATAGTGGTTATCCGAAGTCAATGTTCCTGCCAGAACCTCATAACCGGAAATATGGCTGGAGGTCAAAAACAGATAGACACAGACAATCAGATACACTGCCACGAAGCCAAAAAAGACAACGCCGATGTTAATAGGGCGCCGATATCTGACGACTTTATTCTTTTTTCTGTTGCCTGATCTCGCCATTTATCTGTCCTCCTTGTAGGTTGTCTGCCCACGGCTGCTCTGCGCACTTTCGCCGTGCAACCTCCAGAGCTTTGCTCTGTCGGTCGCGGGCTTCGCCCTATGTTCTGCACTTTCGCCGTGCGAACCTCCAGAGCTTTGCTCTGTCGGTCGCGGGCTTCGCCCTATGTTCTGCACATTTCGCCGTGCAACCTCCAGAGCTTTGCTCTGTCGGTCGCGGGCTTCGCCCTATGCAGTTCTCGTCTAACACAGAAAATTCTGCCAGCAGATTTTCTGTGTTAGACGAGAACTACGCACGGCTCATTGCCTTCGCGAAAAATGAGAGGACGCTCTTTTCAGAGCATCCTCTTTATGTACTAGCAAGAAATGATCACTTTGGATTTTGCAAATTCCGGAAGATCTGCTTCTTCTACGGAAATGCTCAGTACCAGTGTTACTTTAAACTGCTCACTAATCTTATCCAGTTCTTTCAAAGGTTCTTCCAGATCCTGACCTTCCAGGTTTGCGATTTTCAGGAAGCTGTCCAGATACATCTGCTCCAAATCGTAATCCTGAGAGATAATACCGCAGATGAATCCGATAAACTCGGAGCAGTTCTGCAGCGGATACTCAGTCACATTGATCAAACGAACTTTGTTGTCCAGTTCATGCATATGCTTGGAACTCTTGTCCAAATAAACGATGTTTCCGGATGCGGTCTTAATCTGATTGTTGACTCTGTCCAAGAGGTGCTTGGTCTTTCCTTTTCCCTTATTTCCTACAATTAACTGTATCATTGCCTTGTCCTCCTTGGGTTACCATATGATTGACGGCACTTAAAACTGCGCCAGTCTTTTTATGTCCTTTATTATAGTATATTTTCACGAAAAATACAACCTATATTTGCGTTTCTTTATCATCCTTCACAGGAATTTTAAAGAACCCGGCTATTTGTACATCTCGCGCCATTCCAAGTCCCCCCGGTCCAGCGCCTTAACCATAAGTTCCGCTGTAGCCAGGTTTGTTGCCATAGGTATATTGTGCATATCACACAGGCGGACAATGTCGTTTACATCCGGTTCATGAGACTTGGGCTGAATGGGATCCCGCAGAAAGATCATCAGATCCAGCTGGTTGTGCTCAATCTGTGCTGCCAGCTGCTGCTCTCCGCCCAAATGACCGGCTAAATATTTATGCACACTTAAATTCGCCACTTCCTCTACCAGGCGCCCTGTAGTTCCCGTAGCAAACAGCTCATGCTTACACAAAATCCCGCGATATGCAATGCAGAAATTCTGCATCAGTTTTTTCTTTGCATCATGCGCCATCAAACCTACGTTCATAATTTCTTTCCCCCATATTATTAATATTTCTTGGGCTGAAGCCCTACATTTAATACAAATCCTATGGATAGATACAATGTCACTAAGGACGTGAGTCCATAGCTGACAAACGGCAGCGGAATGCCTGTATTGGGCATCAGTCCCGTAGCTACGCAAATGTTCACGAAGCTCTGAAATCCAATATATCCGGCTACGCCGCAGCAAATCAAGGTTCCCGAAAATTCTCTTGATTTTTTACCAATCCAAATACATTCTACCACAATCAGCGCCAATAGTAAAATAATTGTTGCGCATCCAATAAATCCCAATTCTTCGCCGGCAATGGCAAAGATAAAATCCGTCTGCGGTTCTGCAATAAAGCTTCCGTTCTTCACAGAGGACACCAGGTTGTTATTCAGGCCTTTGCCCGTCAGCTGGCCGGACCCGATGGCCATAATGGAATTCTGCTGCTGATATGCATTGTCCGCATACTGGGTAGGCTTCAGCCATGCCATAATACGGTCCAGCTGATACTCATCCAGCAAGGTCTGGTCCGGCTGGAATATGAGTCCCAGGAACACGATCACTGCCGGAACTGCCACCGCAATAGCCGCACCGATGATCTTGTAACTGAGTCCTGCCACATAAAGGATGATCACACAGATCACTGCCACAGAAATAGTGGTAGACAAATCCGGCTGCTCCTTTATCATAATAAGCGGGATGCCCGCCAAAACTGCTGACAGTCCCAAAACCTTCCAGGTGTTCAACTGTTCCCGATACTTCTCAAAAAACCTGGCAAAAAACAGAATCAACATCAGCTTTGCCAGCTCCGATGGCTGAAACCGAAAACCTGCGATTTCCAGCCACCGGGTGGCGCCTTTTACATTTGCTCCCAAAGGGCTTATGTCTGTAAACGGTATCTTTACCAGCAATAGCAGCACCAGATCGACCAGGTATATGACCCAGTAAAACTTCAAAACCCAGGTATAGTCTACAAACGCCACCACCAGCATAGCCACAGTTCCCAGAACCATTCCGATGATCTGCTGGCTCTGATAGGATTCCTCTGCACTTCCAATGAGCAGAATTCCTATGATGGTAATGGCAAATACATATAATACCAATCTCAATCTAAAGTTTCGAAGTTCATACCGTTTTAACATAAGATGCATTCATTCCTTTTCAGTTTCGGACATTCTTCTTCATATCCCGGATGGGGATGTTTGCACACAGAGCCGGAACCTTTCCGTTGCCGCTGTCAGACTCTGTCTGAGTGATCTGAATATCCAGTCCTTCGCAGTCAATTTCCATGTACTTGGAAATTACTTTGATAATATCATTTTTGATCAATTCCATTACTTCTGTATTACAAGTGGTCCGATCAGAAATCAGAAGGAGTTTCAGACGGTCCTTTGCTACTTCACTGGAGTTCTTTCTTCTAAAAAAATCCATCAATGCCATGCTTTGCTTCCTCCTCTGATTATTTGAACAACTTGCCGAACCAACCACGAAGGCCACCCTTCGCATTCAGATCCTGAAGGGGAATCTCCTCACCTGTCACACGCTTACAGATATTCATATAAGCGATTCCTGCCTGAGAAGCATCTCCTACCAGCGGTTCACCCTGGTTGGTGGAAACAACGATATTTTCATCATCCGGCACTGCACCGATGAGATTGATAGCCAGAATATCCACAACATCATCAATGGACATCATGTCGCCGCGCTTTACCATATCCATACGCAGACGGTTTACGATCAGGTCGATCTTCTTGATGTCGTTTGCTTCCAGAAGTCCGATGATACGGTCTGCATCACGGATAGCGGAAACCTCCGGTGTGGTCACAACCAGTGCGCGGTCTGCTGCTGCAATGGCGTTCTTAAAGCCCTGCTCAATACCTGCGGGGCAATCCAGCAGTATGTAATCAAAATCTTCTTTTAACTCTTCAATCAGTTTTACCATCTGCTCGGGATTTACAGAGGTTTTATCTCTGGTCTGTGCAGACGGAAGCAGATACAGGTTGGGATAACGCTTGTCCTTGATCAGAGCCTGTTTGATTCTGCAGTTACCTTCTACTACATCTACCAGATTGTACACGATCCGGTTCTCCAGACCCATAACCACATCCAGATTACGCAGTCCGATATCTGTGTCAATCAGAACAACCTTTTTGTCCAGTTTTGCCAATCCGGTTCCCACATTGGCGGTTGTGGTGGTCTTACCAACGCCACCCTTTCCTGACGTAATTACAATTACTTCACTCATACATTGTTTCCTCCAAAATTTATTGTTTCTATGTCAATCTTTTTTAGATTCGTATATCACTGAGCACCTCTTTGGTAATGGGCTCTATGTAAATATTCCCATCTTCCACATAAGCGATGCGCGGTGTATTGTCCTGTTTCTTTTTCTCTCTTGCCACCGACTTCTTGTCCGGAGTGCGGGCAATGATATCCGCGATCCGAATCTGCATGGGATCCATGGACAGAGCCGCCACAAAGGCATCCTCATTGCCGGCTGCTCCCACATAAATATTTCCCTTCAGAGAGCCCAGCACAACCACATTGCCCTTGGAAACTACGGTAGCTCCCGTATTCACATCTCCCAGAATAATAATGCTGGTGTCAGACTCCAGCAGCTGGCCGGAGCGCAAAGTCCCTTTGTAGAACTTTCCATCCTGGCCTCCTACATTCGCATGGCTCTCCACTGCTTTTTTCATGGCCTCTTCCGTAAGCTGGTCCTCATTCATGATGCACATGATTTCGATCTGACCGTTCTCACTGATGGTCTTGGCCAAAACACATTCCTCTGACTGGGACAGGGTGCGTCCCCGGAAAGTCAGTGCCATCTGGGCATTTTTAAAAAATTTTGCAGAGGCCTTAAACTTCTCGGCCACTTCCTTTTCCAGTTCCGCAAAAGGAAGGTCCCCATCCAAAATAACGATCAAACCGGAACTACTGCTTTTAATCACAACCGCCTGCTGTTTCATTTCTTATCTCCCTAATCTGTAATGGTTTCATTGGTCACCTGACTGGCTGTACCGGTAATCAGGCTCTCCTCATCCTCCAAATTATAATAATACTTTAAAATCTTAGATGCAATCTCTGCCGTGTTTGCAGAGGTATATCCATTGGCAATACGGGTGGCAATGGCAATCTCCGGCTCCTCATAGGGTGCAAACCCTACAAAAAGCGCATGGTTCGGACGGCGCCGGGTCTGCTGGGCAGTACCTGTTTTTCCAGCCACCGTCACATCCAGATCTGCCAAAGAGGACGTGTTCTCTGCCACCTGGCGCATTCCTTCCCGGACTGCATCCCAGGAGGACTGGGAAATCTCCACCTGATTGAACACACTGGCTTCATAATCTTCTATAAGATTTCCTTCGGAATCCGTCAGCTTGTCCAGAAGTGTAATATTATAACAGGTACCTTCATTGGCCAGTGCACTCACATAACGGGCCAGCTGAGTCAAAGTGTAGTTGTTGGTACCCTGACCAATGGCTGTATCGATGGGCAGCTCATCGGAAATCTTCGGGGAACGCTCCGAAATCTCTATGCCGGACGACTCTCCCAGGCCAAACATCTCCGCATACTTCCGAATGGTGGTCAGACCCTTTTCATTGGAAAAGCTGCCGTTCTTTCCATCGGAAAGGCGATATCCCACTTCATAGAAGAAGTAGTTGCAGGAATTCTTGATGGCTGCTATCACATTTTCTGCACCGTGGCTTCCGCCGTACTGGTTGTAGATCCAGCAGGTCTTGGACGGTGTGATGGTATCATAAAGGCCTCTGGCATAAATGATCTCTGTGGTACTAATGACGCCCTCTTCCAGACCTGCAATAGCCGTAATGGGCTTAAAAGTGGAACCCGGAGCCGTAGTTTCCTGGGTGGCACGGTTTACAAATGGTGTCGCCTGGTCATTCAGAAGCTGATTAAAATAGGCAGCCTCTACTGTATTGGTCAGACGATTATTGTCATAGCCGGGATAATCCACCAAAGCCAGCACCTGGCCTGTATTTACATCTGTAATGACACAGCCTGCACTGCAGGGATCCAGAGCCAGCTGCCCCGGTGTAATATCCAGATTGCTGATCCTCTCCAGCATGAAGTTGTAGGAAGAAATCGCCCCACTCTTCAAATCTGCTACCAGTTCCTCATCATATTCTAACACATTCTGGTCATATAATAAAAGACAAATTTCTCTGCCGCTGACCACATCATCCAGCAGCATATATTTGTACAGCTTTTTCTCAAACGTCTTGTCTGTTTCCAGATATTCGGTGATGTAGTCCACCACTGCAGAATAGATTTCCTGAGAATCCATATAGGGATTATCACTGGCAATCTTGGTTACATCGATCCAGTTCATGGAGATAGCATACTGGAGATATTCCTTTAAGCTGATGACCTCATCCTTGGTCCACGCAATATAAGTCTCATCCGAAGTATCCACCTTGTCCTTCATCAGCACCTGATTGTTACCCATGAGTACATCAGATACCAGATAGCTCATATAATTCTTCATTTCCTTGGACAGGTTCTGATAAGCTACCGGATTAGAGGCGGTGAGCTGTTCCTCCAGCTCCCTGATAGCCGACTCCCTCTTGGAAAGCAGCCGTTCATAGACGCTCTTTTCCAGGTCTGTGGCATCCGCTTCTTTAAAATGAGTTACATCGATAATATTGTTTTCAATGAGGGCATTGTATACCTCGTAGATAGCGATGAGAATATCATTGGCACTGTCATCATCGCCCTGGACATATTCCTTGATATTGCGGATCTTGGAAACCAGAATACCGGCCAGCTCCTGCTCAATAATATTGTAAGCCGCGATGGTCAGATCCGCGTCCACGGTCAGATACAAGTCATTGCCGGGTACAGGCGTTACACTTTCCGTCACTTCCAGCACCTTACCCAAGCTGTCCACATACATGGTCTCATAGCCTTTGGTTCCCTGAAGTTCCAGCTCCATATACTGCTCAATACCGGCCTTGCCCACAACATCATTCAGCTCATAGCTGTCATCCTGCTCCCGCAGACTCTCCAGTTCCTCCTGGGATGCCTTTCCGATATATCCGATCATGGATGCAAAATACTTGCTGTCCGGATATACCCGTCTGCTGCTCTGAGCCACATCCACACCCTGCAGCGTGTCCTGATTCTCCATAACAGCAGCCACTGTCTCGTCGGATACATTGGATGCTACGGTAGTAGCCACATAACGGCGGTAATTATTAGTGCTCATGGCATTTCGGATGGTGACGATCTTCAGCTTTTCCTCCCGTGTATATTCATCCACGGTAATGTCATATTTTTCCTTCTCCTCCTCTGTATAGGAGTCGGGAAGCCAGTATTCATCTTCACTGCAGAGATGCTCCATCATCTCCTCTGCAGTAGCCAGCTCCTCTTCTATCTCTAAATCACTGATCTTCGCACGGCCATAGACGTCTGCCTTGAAACGCAGCAGGCTCGTCCCTTCCTTGGCAAATTTGTACTCTCCGTCTTCATAGAGAATACCAAAATCACTGACGATCCGGTCTCCGTTTTTCTCCACCAGCCTGATCAGCCGGGAAATGGTATCATTTATCTGAGCATCCTTGGTCTTGCTGTTTACATAGCTTCCATTGTCCTCAATGGTAATGGAATAGGACAGTTCACTATAGGCCAGCAGTTTCCCATTCCGGTCATAGATATTTCCACGGGTACTGGAAAAACTCACCTGCTTTTCTGTCTTTAAAGTAAAGGTTTCCTGATACTCGCTTCCCTTTACGATCTGCAGATAGAAAATCCGCTGAATTAAAACGACAAACAGAATGATAAACACCAGTATGAGTACAACCGTCCTGCTCTTTATGAAATTCCATACTGCTTCTCTGATATTTTCAAACAATGTCAAAACTCCTCTGTCTGATTTGATCCTCCTGAAGATATGGTTCCTGAAGAAGACAGGCTTCCATATCCTGTGGGCGTTTCCTCTTCCCACTGCTCCAGCCAGCCATTCAGCCGGCGAATCAACCAATAGAGCACCAGGGTCACCACTACGGTGTAGATCAGCTCCGGAACAATAATGTGAATGAAGTAATAACCAAATTCAAATTTTCCCCGGAACACAAATTGGAAAAAGTATATCAATAGCCCATAAATCAAGTCGCTGAGAGCAATCCAGACCATGGGAAGCTTAATATCTTCATCTAAAAACAGTCGATGGAAAATTCCGTTTGCATATCCGATGGTCAGATACACTAAAGCATAAAATCCCAGAATGCTTCCATAGAAAATGTCCAGCAGCAGGCCGCAGAAAAAGCCGGTAACAAGCCCCTCTTTTTCTCCTCGCATCAGTCCCAAAGAGGCCGTCACTACCAGCAGCAGATTCGGTGAAACAGAAGCCAGGGATAAGGCCTGGAACACCGTGTTCTGCAGGATAAAGCATATGATAATCAGTAAAGCAACGGCAATCTTACGCCGCATAGTTCAGCCTCCTTACTCTTCCTCCTGTGCGGTCTGCTTCAAGTCCGTGATCACAAGCACTGTGTGCAGATATTCAAAATCCACAGCAGGCGTCAAAGTTCCTGAATATGTCAGATTATTGGAATCCAGGGAAAGCTCATCCACATAGCCAATGAGGATTCCTTCCTGGTATTTGTCACTGATATGGGAAGTGATCACCTTATCTCCCGTATGCACAGCATCTTCTTCTGCCTTCAGCTGGGTGATCCGGATGACTCCTTCATTCATCAGCTGCAGGTCCCCTTCTACAAAACAGGAATCTGAAGTAGAAAGAACGGTGGCGCTTACATTGCTCATATCATCAATAATAGAACGGACCTGGGCCCAGTTGCTGCCCACCTTGGTCACAATGCCCACCAGACCGCTGCCTGCCACCACATTCATTCCCTCCCGGATACCGTCCTTGCTGCCCCTGTCAATCAAAAAGGTGCCAAACCAGTTGCCCGCATCCTTTCCGATGATCTTAGCTGCAATTTTTTCATACTCACCATAGGTTTCATCCAGGTTATACAAAGCCCGAAGCTCTGCCAGCTCATAACGATCCTGCTGCAGCCGGCTGTTCTCTGCGATCAGAGCATCCACCTGAGCCTGCAGCTCTTCATTTAATGCCTGGGCTTCCTCTAAGGACTCCAGATTGTCTGTCCGCTCCCGCATCCAGCCGCCAACACTGTTCAGCCCCCGCTGTATGGGAACAAACAGGTAGCCTGCCACGGTATTGACAGGGCCGCCGGAAAATCCGGTTATAAAAGATACTCCCATGAGGAGAATACATCCCAATGCCAATCCCGCAAATAAATATCTGCTCGGCACGGAAAATTTATTTCTTTTTCTCATAGCTCTCCTGTCTTTAATCGTAAGCCTGTTCCTTGGTAATAAAGGTCAGATCCCGGTATTCCTTTTCATTGATAATGCGGGAAAGGCCTCTGGCCACACATTCCTCCGGCTTATCCACCGTATTGACCTTAATGTTGGTAGCAGCTGCGATCAACTGGTCCAGACCGGTCAGATTTGCCACACCTCCTGTGAGGAAAATGCCGTTCCGGATAATATCCACACCCAGCTCAGGCGGGGTGCGCTCCAGGATCACTTTAATGGAATCTACTATAGTCTTTAACTGTTCCTTGATGGAATCTGCCACGAAATCTCCACTGATCTCCAGAAGGGCCGGAAGACCCAAAGCCATATTCCGGCCGCAGATCTCTATCTTCGTATCGGAGCTGCCGGGTACATAGCCCATCTGCCGCTTCAGAAGCTCTGCGGTCTTTCCGCCGATATAGTATCCATATTCCCGACGAATGGCGCCTGCAATAGCCTCATCCATCTTGTTTCCACCCATCTTGATCAGCTTGCTGGTTACAGTTCCACCCAGGGAAAGAATGGAAATCTCTGTGGTATCTGCTCCCACATCCACCAGCATGACACCCTGAGCCTGGGTCACATTCAGACCAAGACCAAGGCCTGCTGCCACAGGCTTATCCACCATACGTACCTGCTTGGTTTTCAGGCCCATGCCCTGAACCAGAGTGGAGAACACGCGGTCCTGCACATCTGTGGGAAGCGCCATGTAAAACTCTGCGCCCTTCAAAGGCCCTTTCGAGCGGTCTTCCAGAAACGCCCGCAAAAACTCCTGCATATAAGTAATGCTGGCTACCGTACCAAAGGACATGGGAAACAGCACATCGATATTGGACGGCGCCTTTTCATACATCTCATATGCCTCGTCGCCATAGGCGATCATACCCTTCTTGTCCTCAATGGCTACCATGTTCTTCTGGCAGAAAATCGTGTCCGCTTCTCTGCTGTATATTTTAATTGTATTGGTTCCTAAATCACATCCAAAACATTGTGCTCCCATGTTCTCTTCCTTTCTCGCTGGTATCAAAAATTTCTAAAACAGAACCTTTTCTTCCATCATGCTGGCATATCTGTTATCTCCAATGATAATATGATCCAGCAGGGTGATGCCCAAAAGCTCGCCTGCCTCCTGAATCTGCCGGGTCATGAGAATATCCTCCCGACTGGGCGTAGGGTCTCCGCTGGGATGATTGTGTATCAGTACAATATGCACTGCTTTGGCCTTTACCGCCTCAATAAAAATCTCCCTGGGCGAAATACAGGAATAATTTACGGTTCCCTTAAAAATCATCTTTTCCTTCAATATCCGATTCTTGCTGTTCAGCATGAGGAGCACCAGTTGTTCCTGCTCTTCATGCCGCATATCCTCCATGAAATAGTCCGCTACAGAGGCCGGACTGGACAAGCACACCTGACAGGAGGCTGTGGTCTTGGCGATCCGCCTGGACAGCTCTGCAATGCACTTGATCTGTATGGCCTTTACTCTGCCCACACCCCGGATGCTCATAAGCTCATCCAAAGTCAGATGGCAGATGCCCAGGATCCCCTGGTACATGCCGCATTTCTCAAGGATCTTGCCTGCCAGGTCGTAGGCGGATACCCCCGGCGTACCGGTCCGGATGATCACAGCCAACAGCTCTGTATCCGTCAGATGCTCCGCTCCCTGTCTCAGGCATTTTTCATAGGGCTGCTCCTCCGGACGCAGCTCCTTCATGGTATATCGTTCTTTCATCCATTTCCTTTCCGCCGGGCCCTCAACTGCTCTTTGGAAACAATGGGAGGCTTAAATCTCCCGATAAACGAAGATTGCAGCCACTACACCGATGATGCTGGCTATGGAAATACGAATGGTCAGGCCAAAGGTCACTACCAGCAGTCCCAAATCCAGTACAATAGGACTCTCAAGACCAAAGCTCTGTCCGTAATCCAGCCAGGATAACCAGGAAATATCTGCGGTCAGCATGCCGATAAATCCGCCCAGCACAATGCCAGCCAACATCAAAACCAGCAGTACCCATCCGTTTTTTGCTTTCATAGTATTCCTCCATCATTTGTGCTTTTATAAAAAATTATATCAAATTATATGTTACCACAAAATCGTTTTCTTGTATATACTTTAAAAATGAAGATTTTCTTGTTTTTTTGTCAATTACTGGAAAACCTCCGACAAATTTCTTCCGCCACATGGATACCGTCCATGGCCGCAGAAGTAATGCCTCCCGCATAGCCGGCGCCTTCGCCGCAGGGGTATAATCCCTGTACCTGACTCTCCAGATTTTCTCCCCGCAAGATCCGTACCGGCGATGAAGTCCTGCTCTCCACACCGGAAAGGACTGCATCCGGCCTTCCAAAGCCTGCAATGAGCGAATCACATCCTGCAATGCCCTCACAGAGAGCCGCAGACAGCTCCTCCGGAAAAATCCCCCGCACATCTCCAAAAGCATACGCTCCCTTCATACAGGGCTCGATCTCTCCCAGGACTTTGCTGGGCTGATTCTTTAAAAAATCCCCAAAAAGCTGTACCGGAATCTTTCCGCCTGCAGCCGCAAAAGCCCGCTCATCCAGCCTGCGCTGGAACTCCACTCCTGCCAATATATCACAACTGTTTGTCCATTTTTGGAAATCCTCCGGCCGCACTGTCACGATCATGGCGCTGTTGGCATTTCGGCTGTCCCGGGCCTGATAGCTCATGCCGTTGACGGCCAGCCGTCCATCCTCCGAGGACGCATTGACCACATATCCGCCTGGGCACATACAGAAAGAATAGACACCTCTGTCTCCGGAAACCTTCCGGGTCAGCTTGTAAGCCGCTGCCGGCAGCACCTTGGGATAGCCTGCCCCATATTGGGACTGATTGATCATTTCCTGGGGATGCTCCATGCGCACACCCACTGCGAAGGCCTTCTGCTCCATGGGAATCCCCAGCTCCTTTAACATAGAAAAGGTATCCCGGGCGCTGTGGCCGATGGCCAGCACCAACACCCGGGTTTCCAGATAAAATTCCTCCGGACGGCTGCCATGCATTTCCCGTCTGCAGCCCTCTTGTGTCAGAGGCTTCACACGGACACCCCGCACCTGTCCCTGCTCCAGACAGATGCCGGTCAGCTGGTGCCCAAAGAGAACCCGGCCGCCCAAGGCCTCGATTTCTTTTCGCATATGCTCCACGATCCCCACCAGCACATCCGTGCCCAGATGAGGCTTATTTTCGTACAGGATTTCTTCCGGGGCTCCCGCTTCCACAAAGAGCTCCAGAACTTTTCTGCCCCGACCGGCCGGATCCTTTACCAGGGTATTTAACTTACCGTCAGAAAAGGTCCCTGCTCCGCCTTCGCCAAACTGTACGTTGGAATCAGGCCGCAAAGGACCGCCCTGCCAAAAGCTTTCCACAGACTTCTGCCTCTCCCGGGCCTTCTGTCCCCGCTCCAGAATAATGGGGGCATAACCTGCCCTGGCCAGCATGAGACCGCAAAAGAGTCCTGCAGGACCGCTGCCCACGATCACCGGCGGATGGCTTAATCTCTCGCTGCCCGCCTTCGGAAATGCATAGGGCTTGTCCAAGGCCAATGTTATCTGGGGGCTGTGCAGACGCTTTACCAGCTGCTCTTCCTTACCCACAGCCACGTCCACCACGTACACATACTGAAGAGTTGTCTTCCGAGCGTCCAAAGAACGCTTGCGGATCCGCAGGCGTTCTATCTGACTTTCCTGTATTTTCAATGTTTTGGCTGCCTTTTTCTTCAGAGCCTCCGGGGCATGTCCCACAGGAAGCTTCAGCTGTGTGATCCGAATCATGCTGCCAGTTCCTTTCTCTTATTCATCCACGCCGGCTGCATTCTTTCCGGCCAGATATCCACTGGTCCAGGCCCACTGGAGATTGTATCCGCCACAGGCGCCGTCCACATCCAGCAGTTCCCCTGTAATATACAAGTCCTCTACCAATCTGGATTCCATGGTAAGAGGCATGATTTCCTTTATTTCCACGCCGCCAGTACATACCTGTGCCTGGTCAAAATCATTGGTGCCTGTAATGACTGCCTCAAACCGGGTAATGGCCTCTATCAGACGCTCCAGTTCTTCCGGCTCCAGTTCTCCCGCCAGACGCCCTTTGGGAAGGTGCGCCCGCTGCACCAGCACTAAGATCAGCTTCTGCGGGAACAATCCCACCAGGAAGCTTTCCACGGTCTTGTATGCATTCTGCCGGGCGCGATTTTCCAGAAAAGCCCCCAGCTGCTCCCGGCTGAACATAGGCAGAAATGCCAGCTCTGCTGTCACCTTTTTCTGCTGATGCAGGGTCAAAGAAGCATACCGGCTCACCTGGAATACGGGGATGCCGGACAGGCCGTAGACCGTCAGCTGCACTTCCCCTGTATCTTCGGAAAGGAGCTCCCCGTCTGCGTACAGACTTACCTTTGCATCCACACGGATCCCTGAAAGCTGCTTCGGCCAGCTCTTATCCGCCCGCAGCTGCACCAGGGCCGGAAGCACCGGGTTTATGGTGTGCCCAAAGCTTTTTGCATAGGCATAGCCATCTCCGCTTCCCTCGGGAGATGCTTTGGATCCACAGGCCAGGATCAGGGCATCCGCCTCATAGGTCCAGCCGGGTGTTTCCACAAAAAAGCGGTCTTTTTCTTTTTTTATCCCCAGAATTTCCGCATTGCAGGACAGTTTTACCTTCAGATGCTCCGCTTCCATGCGCAGAGCATCCACCACCGCTGCAGCCTGCTCGCTGTAAGGATAGAGGTATCCGTTTTTATTTTTTGTAAAAATGCCTAATTCTCCGAAAAACCGGATGGCATCGAAATGGCTGAATACTGCCAGTGCTGCCACCGGAAATTCCGTTTCCGAGCACCAGTAATGGGACGGGCTCTGGTCTGTATTGGTCAGATTGCACCGGCCGTTTCCCGTGGCCAGGATCTTTTTTCCCACCTGGGACTTTTTCTCCAGAACCGTCACCTTGGCTCCGCCCCGGGCCGCGGCAATGGCTGCCACCAGGCCGGAAGCACCGCCTCCTACAATAAGAACGTGTTTTTTCATAAAGTCACCAAACCTGCTTCTACCATTTTCTGCAGAGACATGAGAATGCCGCATTTTGCATGCTGCCAGGTAAGTCCCCCCTGGAAATACACGGCGTAGGGCGGCTTAATTGGGCCGTCTGCAGACAACTCAATGGAAGAACCCTGTACAAAGGCTCCTGCTGCCATGATCACATCACTGTCATAGCCCGGCATCGCCCAGGGCTCCGGTGTCACATAACTGTCCACAGGCGCTGCTGCCTGAATACCCTGACAAAATGCAATGACGCCTTCAGGCTTTCCGAAGGTCACCGCCTGGATAATATCGTGGCGGCTCTCACTGCCGTTTGGCACCACCGCAAAGCCCAGCCGCTCATAAATATTTGATGCAAAAATAGCGCCTTTCAATGCGCCGCCCACCACGCTGGGGGCCAGGAAAAAGCCCTGATAAAAGCTGGGCATAACGCCCAGGGAGGCTCCTACTTCCTTGCCAAGTCCCGGAGAGGTCAGGCGGTAGGCCACATTTTCCACATACTGCTTTTTTCCCACCACATAGCCGCCGATGGGAGCCAGTCCGCCGCCGGGATTTTTAATGAGAGAGCCTACGCACAGATCCGCTCCCACATCCGTGGGCTCAATACGCTCCACAAATTCTCCGTAGCAGTTGTCCACCATACAGATCACATCAGGCTTGCGCTCCTTGATAAAGGCGATCAGTTCTCCCATCCGCTGCACCGAAAGGGTGGGCCGGGTCTGATAGCCCTTGGACCGCTGAATGGTCACCATCTTTGTCTTTTCATTGATGGCTTTTGCAATATTTTCGTAATCAAAACTTCCGTCCGGCAGCAGATCCACCTGGCGATAGGTGACACCATATTCTGCCAGAGATCCGTTGGAAGGCCGGATTCCGATGACCTCCTCCAGGGTGTCGTAGGGCTTGCCTACAGGAGAAAGCAGCTCATCTCCGGGACGTAAGTTTCCCGCCAAAGTAATGGCCAGAGCATGGGTGCCGCAGGCGATCTGGGGTCTTACCAGCGCGTCCTCCGCATGAAAAGCCGCCGCGTACACCTCCTCCAGCTTGTCCCGGCCGAAATCATTATATCCATAGCCGCTGGTGGCTGCAAAGCAGGTGGCATCCACCTTGCATGACTGCATGGCATGCAGCACCTTCAGCTGATTGTATTCCACATTGTCATCGATTGCCGCAAACCGGGGCTTTAACTCCTCCTCGATCTTTGCGCCAAAGGCATAGACCTGCGGACTGATGCCCAGGTCTGCGTAAATCTGCTCTATCTGCTGTGTTTCCATGGTTTCTCTCCTCTATAAAATCCCTTTTTCTTTCAAAATCCCCAGCATAACCTCCAGGATTTTTTCATCCTGCCGGTCATAGGCCTGCTTGTCCAGCCAGATGACCTCCCGCTCCCGCTTGAACCAGGTGATCTGACGCTTGGCAAAATGCCGGGTGTCACGCTTCAGAATATAAACTGCCTCTTCCAGGGTACACTCTCCATCCAGATAATCCAGAATCTCCTTGTAGCCAAGGCCCTGCATGGCCACCATATCCCGGGTACAGCCCATTTCTTTCAGAGCTTTCACCTCTTCCACCAGGCCTTCTTCCAGCATCTGATCCACCCGGACATCGATCCGTTCATACAGATACGCCCTGTCATCGTTCAGCACGAAATAGGCGAAATTATACGGAGACTCCTTCTGCTTCTGCTGCTCATTGTGCTCCGAAATGGGTGTCCCGGTCAGCTGGTAAAACTCCAGAGCCCGAATGACCCGTTTCACGTTATTGGTATGGATCTGCTCTGCAGACACAGGGTCCACTTCCTTCAGCCGGTGGTGAAGCACCTGGGCTCCCAGCTCCTTCGCCTCCTGCTCCAGCCGGCTGCGAAACTGCGTATTCTCTTCATTTTCTGTAAAATCAATATCATTTAACACCGCCTGGATATAAAAGCCTGTGCCGCCTACCAGAATGGGCACCTTGCCTCTGGCATAAATATCCGCCATGGCGGCTCTGGCCATCTCCTGAAACCGCACCACATGGAATTCCTCCCAGGGCTCCAGTTCATCCACCAGATAGTGGGGCACACCCTCCATTTCCTCGGGCCGGATTTTTGCCGAACCGATGTCCATGTGCTTGTACACCTGCATGGAATCCGCAGAAATGATCTCTCCGCCCACGGCTTTGGCAAGGCTGATGGACAGCTTGGTTTTTCCCACGGCTGTGGGGCCTGTTAAAATAATCAGGGGCTGTTTCATGTCAACCTACTTTCTCTTTTCCAGTACCAGTTTTGCGAAATCTTCAAAATAATAATTTTCCTGGCTCTCATCACTCCCTGCCTGATGAAAAAAGCAGGCGGGAATCTCTCCTGTTCCCAAGTTCTTTGCAATACAAAGGGTGCATCCCTGATCGTGATTTGTTGGATGATTGGGGCAGGACGTATCTTTGCAGGTACACATATTTCCTGCAGGATTTATGGGTTGGTTCATCATTCTGACTCCTTACTCTTTTGTTATAAGACTTACACGATCCTCTTAAACTTCCGCTCGATCTCCTGCTTCGTCATGGAGATGATCGTGGGCCGTCCATGAGGACAGGTGTAGGGATTTTCCAGGGTAAACAGGGTCTCTATCAGTTCTTCTGCCTCCGGCCGGCTGATTCTCTGGTTGCCCTTTACTGCCGCTTTGCAGGACATGGATGCGATCTTCTCCAGGATCAGCTGGGAATCTGCTCTTCCTGCCGTCATGCTCTCGGACAGGGAATCCAGCATCTCCAGAAACAGCGCCTTCTCCGCAATTCCAAAGAGATTGGCCGGAACCGCGCTGATGGCAAATTCCTTTCCGCCAAAATGAGACACCTCAAATCCCAGGCTGGCAAAGGCATCCCCGTAGGTACGAAGCACCTCTTCCTCCACCGGATTTAAAGTCACCACCAGGGGCGGGCTCACCATCTGAGATGTGATCTCCTTCTTTTTCAGGCTCTCCATCATGCACTCAAAAAGCACTTTTTCATGGGCCGCATGCTGGTCTATCATGTAAAATTTATCCTCCAGCTGCACCAGCCAATAGGTATCAAACAGCTGGCCGATAATGCGGATATCCGCCTTAGTCCGCGGATCTAAAAGCTGGGTCTCAAACAGTTCCAGCTGCTGGGATTCTGCGATTTCCACAGGGGCTTTTTTCTCCGGTGCAGTTTCCTGCACGGCCTTCGGTGCGGATTGGGGCGCTGCACCGTAATCATTGCTCTCCCGCAGCACCTTCACCGGCTGCTCCTTCTGGGCATAGGTCGGCTTCTCCTCTGATTTTGCCGGCTGCACCGGTTTTATGGCCTGAGGTCCAGGCTGCATGGCCTTCTCTGCCACCGGCTTGGCATGTGCCTTCTGGACACGCTTTCGCATTTCCTCCATGAAATAATCCAGGTTCCGCTCCTTGGGCTCGTAGGACTTGGCCGGAACTTGTGCACTCTGCTCTTCCTTCTTCTCCTGCGGCCCCAGGCTCACCTGGGGAATCAATTCCTTTCCAAGCAGGGCATTTCTCAGGGTCTCCTGCACAAACTGATACACCTGCTCCTGATTGGAAAAGCGCAGCTCCATCTTGGTGGGATGCACATTCACATCCAAATACTCACCATCAATGGTAAAATGCAGTACCACAAAGGGATACCTGTGTTGCATGAGCAGCGTCTTATAAGCGTCCTCGATACCCTTGGCGATGAGGCTGCTCTTTACATATCTGCCGTTGACAAAATACGTTTCAAAGTTGCGGTTTCCCCGGCCGATCAGAGGCTTTCCGATGTAGCCTGTCAGGCGGATGGGCCCCTCGGTCCGGTCTATGGGAATCAGATTGGCGGCGATCTCCCGGCCGTAGATCTGATAGATCACATCTTTTAAATTATGGTTGCCTGCGGTGTGCAGCTTGGTCTGACCATTGTTGATGAATTTAAAGGAAATGTCCGGTCTGGACAGAGCCATGCGCTCCATCAGGTCCCCAATATAGCCGCCCTCAGTCATGGGCGACTTTAAAAATTTGCGGCGGGCAGGGGTATTGTAAAACAGGCTGCGGATGAGGAAGGTGGTACCATCGGGCGCTGCAGTTTCCTCCAACTCCTTTTCCTTGCCGCCCTCAATACAATAGCGGGTGCCTGCATCTGTATCCCGGGTCTTGGTGATCAGTTCCACCATGGAAACCGCCGCGATGCTGGACAATGCCTCACCCCGGAATCCCAGAGAAGAGACGGACAGCAGATCCTCCACTTTGCGGATCTTACTGGTAGAATGGCGCAGGAAAGCCAGGGGAACCTGTTCCCCCTCAATACCGCTGCCATTGTCAGTTACACGAAGGAAGGTAGTCCCTCCCTCTTTGATTTCCACTGTCACTGCCGTGGCACCTGCGTCCACCGCATTTTCCACCAGCTCCTTCACCACAGAGGAGGGACGCTCAATAACTTCTCCTGCCGCGATCTTATCTATTGTATGCTGGTCCAATACCTGTATCTTTCCCATAGGCTTCACCATCTGTTCTTTACTTTATTTTGCAGCCGATACAAGGTGTTCAATGCCTCGATCGGCGTCAGATTAGATACATCCAGATCCCGCAGTTCCAGAATGATATCATCGTCCTTCACTGCGTCCATCAGCGAGATCTGCTCCATTTCCAGTTCCTCAGGAACCGGGCGCTTCTTGTTGGCAATATCCGCTGCGATCAGTCCCTCCAGCAGCTCCTTGGCCCGGGTGATGACCGGATCGGGCACACCCGCCAGTTTGGCCACCTGGATACCGTAGCTCTTGTCTGCGCCGCCCTTGACGATCTTTCGCAGGAATACGATGTCATCGCCCTTTTCCTTCACTGCAATACAATAGTTATGTACGCCGTTTAAAGAGCCTTCCAGCTCCGTCAGCTCGTGATAGTGGGTAGCGAACAGGGTCTTGGCTCCCAGGATCCGGGTGTTACTGATGTATTCAATGACCGCCCAGGCAATGGACAGACCGTCAAAGGTACTGGTGCCGCGGCCGATCTCATCTAAGATCAGCAGACTGTTGGCAGTGGCATTTCGCAGGATATTGGCCACCTCGGTCATTTCCACCATGAAGGTACTCTGGCCGGAAGCCAGGTCATCGGAAGCTCCCACACGGGTAAAGATCCGGTCTACGATACCGATGCGGGCGCTCTCTGC
Source organism: Lachnospiraceae bacterium (assembly GCA_017464645.1). The sequence continues at coordinate 28,699 of JAFTZF010000041.1, forward strand.
CGGCACGAAGCTGCCGATCTGAGCCATCAGCACGATCAGGGCAGTCTGGCGCATGTAGGTGGATTTACCTGCCATGTTGGGGCCGGTAATGACTGCAATCCGTTTGGCACTGTTGTCCAGATAGGTGTCATTGGCAATGAACATGTCATTGCTGATCATCTGCTCCACCACCGGATGGCGGCCGTTTTTAATATCAATGACGCCCTTTTCATTCATGATGGGGCGCACATAGTTGTTCCGCTGGGCCACCAGGGACAGGGACGCAAATACGTCTAACTGGGCAATGGCCTTGGCCGTCTGCTGGATCCGCAGCACCTGGGATGCAATATCATCCCGCAGCTGACAGAACAGCTCATACTCCAGGCTGCACAGCCGGTCCTCTGCTCCTAAAATGGTGTCCTCCAGCTCTTTCAGCTCCGGCGTAATGTAGCGCTCCGCATTGACCAGAGTCTGCTTGCGCATGTAATTGTCCGGAACCATGTCTTTATAAGAATTGGTCACTTCCAGATAATATCCAAATACTTTGTTAAATTTGATCTTGAGATTCTTAATGCCGGTGCGCTCCCGCTCCGTAGCCTCCAGCTGGGCCAGCCAGTTCTTGCCCTCAGTCTTGGCATGGCGGTACTTGTCCACATCTTCGTGGAAGCCATCCTTGATGATATCGCCGTCCCGCAGGGAAATGGGCGGTTCCTCGCAGATAGCCGCCTCGATTTTTGCATGGATATCCTCCAGGGTATCCAAAGACTCATACAGTTCCTGCATCAAGGGGCTCTTAAATCCTTCCAGCAGCACCTTGATGTGGGGCAGCATGGAAAGGGATGTTTTAAAGGCAATTAAATCCCGGGCATTGGCAGTCTGATAGCTGATACGGCTGATCAAGCGCTCCAGATCATACACGGGATTTAAATACTCCCGCAGTTCCTCCCGGGTGATCATCTGGTCATTCAGTTCTGCAATGGCCTCATGGCGCTTCTCGATCTCTTCCTTGCAGATCAGGGGCTGCTCCACCATGCTTCGCAGAGCGCGGGCGCCCATGGCCGTACGGGTCTTGTCCAGCACCCACAGAAGAGAACCTCTCTTCTGCTTCTCCCGCAGAGTCTCCGTCAGCTCCAAGTTCCGACGGGTGGAGCCGTCCAGCAGCATATATTTTCCAAAAGTATAAGGGGTGATGCGGGTCATATGGGACAGGTCGCTCTTCTGGGTCTCCTGGAGATATTTCATCAGAGCGCCGGCGCCGATGACGCCGCAGCCCATATCGCTGATGCCAAGGCCCTCCAGGCTGGATACATGAAAATGTCCCAGCAGGGTCTTGCGGCACAGTTCATCATCAAAATACCAGTCCTCCAGAGCATAGACCGCAATTCCCAGCCGATGCTTCATATCCTCAATATCCACACCGCTCACATAAAAAGCGTGATTGCAGATGATCTCAGACGGCCCAAACTTCTGGATTTCATCCAGAAGCCGGCGGGTGCTGTCCACCTCAGTCACAAAATAGTCGCCGGTGGTCACATCCGCAATGGACAAGCCATAGCGGTCCGACAGGTACACGATGCTCATGATGTAATTATTGCGGCTCTCGTCCAGAGCCTGAGGATTCAGGTTCGTACCCGGGGTCACAATGCGGACCACCTCACGCTTCACCAGGCCCTTGGCCAGCTTGGGATCTTCCACCTGCTCGCAGATGGCCACCTTGTAGCCTCTGGAAACCAGCTTGGTCAGGTATCCCTCTACTGCATGATAGGGCACGCCGCACATGGGCGCCCGCTCCTCCAGACCGCAGTCCTTACCTGTCAGGGTCAGTTCCAGTTCCTTGGACACCAGTACTGCGTCCTCAAAGAACATCTCATAGAAATCTCCCAAACGGTAAAACAGGATACAACCGGGATACTCCTCTTTTGTTTTTACATACTGCTGCATCATGGGTGTCATCTGCGCCATGACTGTTCCTCGCTTTCGTGTATTTCATTCTAAGGCAAGTGTTTCCACCTGCTGTACTTTAATCAAATTGGTGGTGCCGGAAACGCCCAGGGGCAGGCCTGCGGTCAGAACCGTCAATTCTCCCGGAACCACATATCCGGCCCGGGCTGCAGCCTCCACCGCATGGTTAAACAGGGTCACCGCATCATCCTCCCGAGGAAGAAGCAAAGGCTCCACGCCCCAGAACAGATTCATCTGGCGGCATACGATCTCTTCCATGGCACAGGCAACAATGGGACAGCCCGGCCGATGCTTGGCCAACTGCGCCGCCGTCTGCCCGGACTTGGTTACCGTCACAATGGCGGACGCATGCAGATCCACCGCCGTGGTACAGGTGGCATGGGAAATGGCACTTGTCACATCCGGATCTTCCATGACCGTACGGATCTTAAACTTCTGGTCATAGTCGATATCTGCCTCGGTCCGTCTGGCGATCCGCACCATGGTCTTTAATGCCTCCAATGGATACTGGCCGGAAGCCGTCTCTCCGGAAAGCATAATGGCGCTGGTGCCCTGGTAAATGGCATTGGCCACATCTGTCGCCTCCGCCCGTGTGGGCCTTGGATTTTTCATCATGGAATCCAGCATCTGAGTAGCTGTAATGACGGATTTTCCCTGGGCATAGGACTTCTGGATCAGGCATTTTTGAATGATCGGTACTTCCTCCAGGGGAATCTCCACTCCCAGGTCGCCTCTGGCCACCATGATACCATCTGCAGCCTGAAGGATCTCATCGATATTCTCCACGCCCTGCTTATTTTCTATCTTTGCAATAATACGGATATGGCTGCCGCCGTGCTCCTTGAGCACCTTACGCAGCTCCTGAATATCCTCTGCGGTTCTGGTAAAAGAAGCCGCAATAAAGTCCACGCCTTCCTGCACTCCAAAGAGAATGTCCTCATAGTCCTTCTGGCTGATAAAAGGCATGCTCAGGCTGGCACCCGGCACATTGATTCCCTTCTTGTTGGAAATCACGCCTCCGTTTTTTACAGTACAGACAATGTCAGTATCTGTCACCCGGTCTACCTCCAGCCCAATGAGACCGTCATCGATCAAAATGGCATCGCCCGGCTTTACATCCTGCACCAGATCCTTATAGGTGATGGATACCATACTGCTGTCGCCCAGCCGTTCCTTCGTAGTCAGTGTAAAACTCTGACCCTTTTTCAGCTCGGCCTTTCCGCCCTCCAGATCACCGGTGCGGATTTCAGGCCCTTTGGTATCCAATAACACTGCCACCGGCAGGTCTAATTCTTGGCGTACTTTTTTAATGACATTCAGCTTCTGTCTCTGCTCCTCATGGCTCCCATGGGAGAAATTCAATCGGGCCACATTCATACCGGACAGCATCAGCTCCCGTATCATCTGCTCACTGTCAGAAGCCGGCCCCAAGGTGCAGACTATCTTTGTCTTTCTCAAATTTTTCATAATTTCTTTTCCTCATTTTCTGCCACATGCCATACGCTATTTTATTATACTTCTTTCTTTCATGCTCCGTCAATGCTTCCCTCTGTGCAATTTTTGCAAAAAACTCCTTACTTTCGTCCTGTTTTCTTTGCAAAAAGGAAAATTTCTCCAGTTCCAAAATTTTACTCCTTGATTTTTTGGCAATGTGTGCTATGATAAAAGTGTTTAAAGGATTGATTATTATCTATCATTCGATTCTACCCATATTAGGAAAAGACGGCTGCTTTCTATTCCCGAGAAAACAGTCGTCTTTTCTATTTCAGACTTCTTAACCTCAATTTTCCCCTTTTCAGGGTCTTTTATACCAAATCTTTGATAATATCAAAACAATCGAAGGTGGCAAAATAATCCTTGGGTGTCTCTGCACGGCGGATCAGCTGTGTGCTGCCATCCTCTTTTAAGAGAACCTCTGCAGATTTTAATTTGCCGTTGTAGTTGTAGCCCATGGCATAGCCATGTGCTCCGGTGTCATGGATAAACAGCAGATCTCCCATGTTAATCTTCGGCAGCTGACGGTCAATGGCAAATTTGTCATTGTTCTCGCACAGGGAACCGGTCACATCATAGATATGATCCAGGGGCGCCTCTTCCTTGCCCATAACGGTAATATGATGGTACGCTCCGTACATAGCCGGACGCATGAGGTTTACTGCGCAGGCGTCCACACCGATGTATTCTTTGTGAGTATGCTTCTCATGAATCGCCTTAGTTACCAGTCCTCCGAAGGGAGCCAGCATGTAGCGGCCCAATTCGGTGTAAATAGCCACATCCCCAAGACCTGCAGGCACCAGAACTTCCTCATAGACCTTCCGTACACCTTCACCGATCACACGAATATCATTGGCCTCTTGATCCGGACGGTAAGGAATACCGATACCACCGGACAGATTGATGAAGCTTAAAGACACTCCCACTTCTTCTTTTAACTTTACAGCCACCTCAAAGAGCACCTTTGCCAGCAGCGGATAATAGTCATTGGTCACGGTATTGCTGGCCAGGAATGCATGGATACCGAAGCGCTTTGCACCCTTTTCCTTCAGGATCTTATATGCCTCAAACAGCTGCTCCGTGGTCATACCGTACTTGGCATCACCCGGATTGTCCATAATATCATTGCTGATCTTGAAGATCCCGCCGGGATTGTAACGGCAGCTGATGGTCTCCGGAATATGGCCGATGGTCTTTTCCAGAAAATCTATATGGGTAAAATCGTCCAGATTGATGATGGAACCGATCTCATCTGCATATGCAAACTCCTCTGCCGGCGTATCATTGGAGGAGAACATAATATCCTCGCCCTTTACACCGATGGCATGGGACATCATCAGCTCTGTCATAGAGGAGCAGTCGCAGCCACAGCCGTAATCCCTCAGAATATTGATCAGGAAGGGATTTGGGGTAGCCTTTACTGCAAAATATTCTTTATATCCCGGATTCCATGCAAAAGCCTCTTTCAGGGCTTTGGCATTTTCCCGGATTCCTTTTTCGTCATACAGATGGAACGGTGTGGGATATTCTTTTACAATTTCCTGCAGCTGTTCCAGATTTACAAAGGGTTTCTTACTCATACCATACATCTCCTTATTTCTCTCTTGTTTCGTCAAATTCTGCATATTCTGTTCTTGACATATTATATCGTGTCTTTTATGATTTGTATAACGAATAATTTAGATAATTATAATCGCTTTTTCGAATCGTTTTGGAGGATATATGGATACTCAGAATCTGCGCACATTTCTTACACTGGCCACTGAAAAGAACTTTACCCGGACTGCCGCTCAGCTCTATGTAGCCCAGTCTACCGTTACCAACCGCATTGCCCAGCTTGAGCTGGAAACCGGCAAGCAGCTGATCCGCAGAGGCAAAAAATCCCTCTCTCTGACAGAGGAGGGACTCTTGTTTTTAAATTATGCCAAGCGCATCGTGGAGCTGGAGGACATGGCTCTCAAGGAAATCCATTCTTCCGAGCAGAGCAAAACTGCCCTGCGCATCGGAACCACCAACACCTTTTATGAGTGTTATCTCTATCCCCATATGCAAAATTTTCTGCCGGAGCACCCTCAGATAGCACCCTCTGTTACCATCGGCCACTCCTTAAATCTGCTGCAGATGCTCCAGGACGGCCTTCTCGATCTGACCTTTACCTACACACCTTTGCAGCGGCCGGAATTTTCCTGCGCCCTTTATAAAACCGATGCCCTGGTCCTGGTAACACGGCCGGATAAAAATGCGTATCCGGAAGGCATCCGCAAGAAGGATCTGGGCAGGCTCTACTATCTGTTCTGCAACTTTGCTCTGCAGGATGTGGGCCTGTTTATCAAGGAGCTGTTTCCGCCCCTGTATCAGTTCCCCTTTGAAATCGACAACAGCACCAAGGTGGTGGATTATCTGCTGGATGGAATCGGCGCCAGCTTCCTTCCCGAAGGTCTGGTGCGTTCCTATCTGGAAAGCGGAAGGCTTACCTCGATTCCTCTTCTGGATTTTGAAGCGCCTAAGATCAACAGCTATGTGAGCTGCCGCCCGGGAAGTCCCACTGTAGATCTGTATCTTGGGAGCCTTTGATCTTACAGTCTGCTTTCCTCTTCCAGCACCTCTGCTGCCATCTGGGGCAGGTCTGTTATCAAATTGTCCACCTGCAGCAGGATCATCCGCCTGATCTGTCCCGGGGAATTAACAGTCCACACATGCACCTCTTTCCCACAGGCATGGGCCTTTTGTACAAATTCCTCCGTCACACAGGTGTACTTCACACTTACAAAATCCGCAGCCTGCAAAAGCTCCATGTCCTGACCGGCCTCCGCCAGAATATAGCCCGTGACAAGCTCCGGCTCCAGTTCCTTGGCCTGACACAAAAACTCGTAATTCATGGAGCTCAGCACACACTGCTCCAGCATATCATAATCTTTTATGGTCTGTATCACACTTTTTACAATACCTTCATTGTGTCCGTTATCCTTGATCTCCACATTTACCAGCAGCTTCCCTCTGCAGTATTCCAGCACCTGATCCAGCCGTGGAATGGTCTCTCCTTCATAAGCTTCCTGAAACCAGCCACCGGCGTCCAGATTCTCTATCTCCTCATAATCCACAGTCCAGATTTCCCGGTCCAGCCCCGTAGTCCGCTTCAGATTCGCGTCATGGAGCAGCACCAGAACTCCATCCCGGGTCTCCTGCACATCAATTTCCACATAATCCGACAATTGATTCACTGCGTTTTTTACAGCTGCCATGGTGTTTTCCGGAGCAGTCCATGCCGCACCCCGATGAGCAGTCACCGTAATGCTTCCGGCCCTTTTCTGATCTGACTTTTGCATTTCACCGGAAAAGCTCCAGATCCCCATCACTGCCAGGAAAACCACGCCTATTCGGAACCCGGCTCTCTTCCTCCAAACTTCCCGCATATTCATCCGTTCCTCTTCTTTTTTTCTTTCACCTGCTTTCAGTATGTCCACAAACCTGAAAAACAAAAACAGCGCACAGATTTTCCTTTTTTACATAAACTGGCAGTATAGAAAACAGAAAGGAGATTTTTATGGCAGATTATCGCAGAAATCCATATAATCGACAAAGCTGCTGCACCACAGGCGAATCCGGCCGTCAGTCGGAAATGATGCATCGCTCTGAAACCATGCGCCAGTGTGAGTCTATGCGTCAGGCCGAATCCATGGCTCAGCAGACACAGACTGCTTCGTCCTGTCCCATGCCTTATTCTACCATGGATATGGACCGTTTCCCGGTAGCTATGCTTTATGTTCCCTGGCAGAAATGGAACCAGACCTATGAATTAGACCGAGGCCTGAAGGCCGGAACTATTTTTCCGGAACTGGATAAACCCTTCCGGGGCATTCGGAAAGGAGGCTGCATGAAATGAATACCCGTCAAAGACCCAATCAGGAACAGCTCCTTCAGTGGATTGACATGGTGAGCTTCGCCGGCTTTGATACTGCTCTATATCTGGACACTCATCCGGACTCTCAGGAGGCACTGGCGTATTTTAAAAAGCACATGGCCCTGCGCAAACAGGCCATGGAAGAATACAGCCGCCTCTATGGGCCGCTGACCCTGGATCACGCAGATTCCTGCGAAGATAAATGGGCATGGATTCATCAGCCATGGCCCTGGGAAGGAGGGAAATGTTAAGTTATGTGGAATTATGAGAAACGATTAGAATACCCTATTAATATTAAGGAAACCAATCCCAAGCTGGCAAAGGCCATCATCACTCAGTATGGTGGACCTGATGGCGAGCTGGGCGCTTCCATGCGTTATCTGTCCCAACGGTATACCATGCCCTACAAAGAGTGCATGGCCATTCTGACAGATGTGGGTACGGAAGAATTAAACCATATGGAAATGGTCTGCACCATCGTCCATCAGCTGACCCGCAATATGACCATGGAACAGATTAAAGAATCCGGCTTTGACGCCTACTATGTGGACCACACAGCCGGTCTGTGGCCGCAGGCTGCTTCCGGTGAGCCTTTCTGCGCCAATATGTTCCAGTCTCTGGGCGATCCCATTTCGGACCTGGCTGAAGACCTGGCTGCAGAACAAAAAGCCCGCACCACCTACGACAATATCCTGCGTCTATGTGCGGACTCTCCCGATGTAAAAGATGTGATCAAGTTCCTGCGCGCCCGGGAAGTGGTACACTTCCAGCGATTCGGTGAGGCTCTGCGCATTGTCCAGGACCACCTGGATTCCAGAAACTTCTACATTATGAACCCGGCCTTCGATCAGGGCATTTCCGGCTCAGACAAAACCGAAGACTGCGGCTGCTGATCGTCCCGCCAGTGCGACGATACATCAGATATTTTGCCACAAATAAAAAAGGATTTCTAATATCTACGTGTCCACATCTTCTACGACAGCTGTCAGTAGAAGCCTCGTGGACACGGATATAGAAATCCTTTTTCTTTATAACAAATTATCCAATGTAGAAATCCATGATCAGCATCACAACAAATCCTGCCAGCAGGGAATACGTAGCCATTTGTTCATAACCGTGGCTGTGGGTCTCGGGGATCATCTCATCTCCGATGACATACAACATGGTTCCGCCTGCAAAGGCCAGAGCAAAGGGCAGCAATGTGGTTGCAATATTGACTGCGAAAAATCCCACAAAAGTGCCCACTACTTCCACCAGGCCGGTGAAAATAGCGATCCAGAAGGTTCGCCAGCGTCTCACGCCTGCTGTCAGCATGGGTGCGATGATGACCATGCCCTCAGGGATATTCTGCAGACAGATTCCGGCCGCCACAGAAAAGGCATCTCCCAGATTTTCGGTACCAAAGCTGACACCGGCTGCAATTCCCTCCGGCAGATTGTGAATGGCTATAGCCATAACAAACAACAGCACTTTGTTCAGCTGTGCGTTATGTGCATGTTCCTCCTGATCCACTCCCGTAACATGATGCAGATGGGGCGTGAGCCGGTCCATACAGTTCAAAAAAACAGCTCCGCACAGAACACCTGCGGCCACCACCCAGATGCCGTGGTTTCCGCTGGTTTCCACTGCCGGGACAATCAGTCCTAAAACAGCTGCTGCCAGCATTACGCCGGCAGCAAATCCTAAAATCGCATCATTAAATTTGTGGGGAATGGATTTGAACAGGAATCCCAATAATGCGCCGATTACTGTGGAACCTCCCACAGCCAGCGCTGTAAGCAATACAAGTCGCATAAATCCTCCTGTTACACAATCTTCCTACCAAAATCTTATTTTCCGGGTCTTTTTTTCAGACCTATATATTAATAGTTCTCTGCTTTGATCTGGAAATAGGACTGGGGATGTGCACATACGGGGCAAACCTCCGGAGCCTGCTTTCCTACACAGATATGGCCGCAGTTTGAGCAGTGCCAGATCATATCTCCGTCCCTGGAGAATACCAGGCCGCCTTCTACGTTAGCCAGCAGCTTCAAATAGCGCTCTTCATGCTCTTTCTCGATAGCTGCAACACCTTCAAACATATCTGCGATCTTGTCGAAGCCTTCTTCTCTTGCTTCTTTTGCAAAGGTTGCATACATCTGGGTCCACTCATAATTCTCGCCTGCTGCCGCATCCTTCAAATTCTCAGCAGTGCTGCCGATACCGCCGTGGAGCAGTTTGAACCACATTTTTGCATGCTCTTTCTCATTGTTTGCAGTTTCTTCAAAAAGAGCTGCAATCTGCACATAACCATCCTTCTTTGCTTTGGATGCGTAGTAACTATACTTATTTCTGGCCTCAGACTCACCTGCAAAGGCTGTTTTCAAATTCGCTTCTGTTTTGCTTCCTTTTAATTCTGGCATCATATTTTCTCCTTCTCTTGCTTTTATTATAAACGCATGGGATACCCTGCGCGTCTACCGTTCTTCAATACCCGCCCCTGGTTTTAGGCTATGGTAAATTTATACCCGGTGGTAGTCCGATATTCCTCTCCTGCCTTTACCAGCGGACTGGGGAAGTTTTCATGATGCAGCGCATCGGGGAAATACTGGGTCTCAAAGCAGGAGGCGCTGTACTTTCCGTAAGCTCTGCCGTTCTTTCCGCCCTCTTTCTCATCCAGCATGCAAGCTGTGTACATCTGAATACCCGGCAGATCGGTATAGACCTCCATCTGAATCCCGCTCTTGGCGCAGCGCATCTTTGCAGCCAGCTCATATCCATCCCTGGACATCAACACGAAATTGTGGTCGTAACCACCGGCCAGCTTCATGGGCTCGTAGTCCGCCCCAATCTCTGCCCCTACCGCTTTCCATTTCCGGAAGTCCATGGGCGTTCCCGCCACAGGTCGAATCTCTCCGGTAGGAATGAGCTGTGCATCTGTAGGCGTAAAGGCTTCTGCACACAGACATACTTCCTGATCGAGAATGCTTTCAGACTCCTGCCCTTCCAGGTTGAAATAGCTGTGGTTGGTCATGTTGAAAACCGTATCCTGATCTGCCTTTCCCCAATAGGAAATCTGCAGTTCATTGTCATTGGTCAGCTTATAAGACACTGTCACCTGGGCATTGCCCGGAAATCCCTGGTCCCCATCTGGACTGTCCAGAGAGAACTCCACTTTATTGTCATCTGCAATAATGGCCTTCCACATGCGGTAATTGTAACCTTCTTTTCCGCTGTGCAGACAGTTTTCATTATCATTCTGGTCCAGCATACAGGTCTTGCCGTTAATCTCCACCTGAGCCTTACCGATGCGGTTTGCATTTCTTCCTACGATAGCTCCAAAATAGGGGCCGCCTATGATCTCATAGTGGGCTGCGTCCTCATAGCCCCAGACCACATCCCGCAGTTTTCCGTCCTTGTCCGGCACATGAAGTTCTTTTAAAATAGCTCCCAGATTCAGTACAACAGCCTTCATTCCATTGGCATTTTCAATGGTGTACTGTTTGACTGTTTCCCCCGCTTTGTTTTTTCCGAATTCTGCTACTGTAATGGCCATATTGCCAGCCCCCTTATCCAGTTCTTATCCAACAAAAATTTCACCCGATAATTAAAAATACCTCTGTGAATATAATAGTCCACAGAGGTATAGAAAGTCAATCTTTATTTCACATGTTCATGAGTAAATAAATGGTCCTGACAGTACTCATAATTGCCGTTGCATTTGGAGCAATAACGGAACTCCAGATTCTCTCCATCCTTCGGTGTCCGGCCGCAGACAGCGCACTTATGAACAACCGCTGCGTGCTCTCTCTGCCCCTGCTGGAAGCTCCGCTCGTATTTCTTTCTGCGGTGGATCTCCTTGGGGCTGTACCGCCGCATACCCCGCATACTAAAGAAGAACAGCAGGAAGTTTCCAAGGGATACCAAAGCCATGACACTGTATGCAGGATGCGGCATGATACCTGCCGACATGAGCGCAATAAGGGCGGACGGCGGCATGAATGCCGCAAAAAATCCCGCCACAATCGTCACGCCAAAGTAGATGCCGTCGATGATCCCCAGCCACTTTGCCTTGATGGGGATAATGAAAAACAACATAAATGTCATATCCGGATAAGTGGCTGCAAAGGCAAAGAACAGGGAATAGTTCAGGTAATAGGTGCCAAAGAACACTCCCAGATTTACATCAAATACATAGCAGCAGATAAAAGCCGCAATAATATGCAGCAGCACTCCTGTAAAGAAATACAGGTTAAACCGGAAGGTTCCCCACTGATATTCCAGGGTCTTTCCAATGGAATAATACAGGTACAGGCTTATCAAAAGATAAAATATATTGGTATTTGGCGGATAAATGATAAAGGTCACCAGACGCCAGATCTGTCCCCGCATGATCATGGTGGGATCCAAAGACAGCCAGGTTTCGTAAAAGCCTTCGGCAAACATCTGCAGCACCCAGCCTACCGCATACAGAATGATAATATAATACATCAGATTTCGAATGGCATACTTTCCATATTTGCGCTCTAATTTTTCTATCAATGTAATTTCTCACTCCTTTTATCGAATACGTCTATTATAAATTCCGCTTTCCCTTTTGTCAATTGTTAGCGACAGTCAAACCACCGGGGGCACCGGGGCCGGGGGATACAGATTTCATCCCCCTTCTGCAGATTATACACATTTACATAAGGGTTCGCTAATAAGATGGAAGAAAGAGGCACTTCATACCGTTTACTCAGCCAGTACAGGGTATCTCCGTCCTCTACCACATGCAAAAATCCCCGACAAGGTTCCATAGTTTCCCTCCTATGCTTTTCCCTATATATATGCATCCGGAGCAATTTGGGACCATTTGTTTCTATTTTGTTTACAAAACCTTTATATTTTTTTAATTTGATTTTCAAAGAATCTAGTCGTATAATGTAGAAAATTGTAGACTAGGCATTTTATGTCTTTATCCTTTTCTAATGGAGGCGGCGATATTTCGCAGATGTTATGAATACAAATCACTATTTATTGGGGATCGATATCGGTTCCACCACCGTTAAAATTGCAATTTTAGATCAGGAGCACAAACTCCTCTTTTCTGATTACGAGCGGCATTTTGCCAACATTCAGGAGACTCTGGCTGACCTTTTAGGCAAGGCTCATGCCAGTTTGGGCGAGCTGCAGGTATATCCGGCCATTACCGGCTCCGGCGGTCTGACCCTGGCGAAGCACCTGGGCGTTCCCTTCGTACAGGAGGTGGTGGCTGTAGCCACTGCTCTTCAGGCAGAAGCACCTCAGACAGATGTTGCCATCGAGCTGGGCGGCGAGGATGCTAAGATCATTTACTTCCAGGGTGGAAATATTGAGCAGCGTATGAACGGCATCTGTGCCGGCGGCACCGGTTCCTTCATCGACCAGATGGCCTCCCTGCTGCAGACCGATGCTTCAGGTCTGAATGAATATGCCAAAAACTATCATTCTTTATATACCATCGCAGCCCGCTGCGGTGTATTCGCAAAGTCTGATATTCAGCCCCTGATCAACGAGGGCGCTACCAAGGAGGATCTGTCGGCTTCTATTTTCCAGGCAGTGGTCAACCAGACCATCAGCGGCCTGGCCTGCGGCAAGCCCATTCGGGGCCATGTGGCTTTTCTGGGGGGGCCCTTACATTTCCTGTCTGAATTAAAGGCAGCTTTCATCCGGACTTTAAAGCTGGATGACCAGCACATTATCGCTCCGGAGCATTCTCATCTGTTTGCAGCCATGGGTGCTGCTTTGAGCTGCCCCTGTGAAACTTTAGTCTCTGTTTCTGATATGCAGAGCCGGCTTTCCGCCCATATTCAGATGGATTTTGAAGTAGAGCGTATGGAGCCTTTGTTTGCCTCTGCCTATGAATACAACAAATTTAAAGAGCGCCACGACCGCAACCAGGTGCTCCGTGCAGATTTTCAGGCTTACGAAGGCAACTGCTTCTTAGGCATTGACGCCGGAAGCACCACCACCAAAGCAGCTTTGGTAGGGGAGGATGGCTCTCTGCTCTATTCCTTCTACAGCAACAACAACGGCAGTCCTTTAAAGACCACTATCCGTGCTATTCAGGAGATTTACAGATTCCTTCCGCCAACCGCCCGCATCGCCCGCGCCTGCTCCACCGGATACGGGGAGTCATTGATCAAGGCAGCTCTTTTGCTGGATGACGGCGAAGTGGAAACCGTTTCCCATTACTATGCGGCAGAATTTTTCAATCCGCAGGTAGACTGTATCCTGGACATCGGCGGCCAGGACATGAAGTGCATCCGCATTAAGAATCACACCGTAGACAGTGTGCAGCTCAATGAGGCCTGCTCCTCCGGCTGCGGTTCCTTTATTGAGACCTTCGCCAAATCTTTGAACTACAGTGTACAGGATTTTGCGAAAGCGGCTCTGTATGCGGAGCATCCCATTGACCTGGGAACCCGCTGTACCGTATTTATGAACTCCAAGGTAAAACAGGCCCAGAAGGAAGGCGCCAGCGTAGCTGACATCTCCGCAGGCCTGGCTTACTCCGTTATAAAAAATGCCCTGTTCAAAGTAATCAAAGTGTCGGATGCCTCTTCTCTTGGCTCCCACATTGTGGTACAGGGCGGTACCTTCTACAATGATGCAGTTCTTAGGAGCTTTGAGAAGATCGCGGGCTGTGAAGCAGTCCGGCCTGACATCGCCGGCATCATGGGCGCTTTCGGCGCTGCCCTCATTGCCCGGGAGCGCTATGTGGAGGGCGAAGAATCCACCATGCTGTCCATCGACAAGATCAACTGCCTGGAATTCACCACCACCATGGCCAAATGCAAGGGCTGCACCAACAACTGCCGTCTTACCATCAACCGTTTTTCCGGCGGCCGTCAGTTCGTGTCCGGCAACCGCTGCGAGCGCGGTATCGGCAAAGAAAAGAACAAGGAACAGATTCCCAATCTGTACGAATATAAAAACAAGCGCCTCTTTGAGTATGAACCCTTGTCTGCAGACGAGGCTGTTCGAGGCAAGGTAGGAATTCCCCGGGTACTGAACCTGTACGAGAACTACCCCTTCTGGTTTACCTTTTTTAACCAGCTGAAGTTCCAGGTGGTGCTCTCTCCGGCTTCCACCCACAAGCTGTATGAGCTGGGCATCGAATCCATCCCCAGCGAATCCGAGTGTTACCCGGCCAAGCTGGCTCACGGTCATGTGGCCTGGCTGATTCAGCAGGGCCTGGATTACATTTTCTATCCCTGCGTGCCCTACGAGCGCAACGAATTCCCCGATGCGGGCAACCATTACAACTGCCCCATCGTTACTTCTTATGCAGAAAATATCAAGAATAACATGGATGAATTATCGGACGGACGCATCCGCTTCTCCAATCCCTTCTTATCCTTTGAGAGCCTGGAGATCGTAAGCGACCGTCTGGTGGAGATTTTCCGGGAGGATTTTCATATTCCCGAAAAGGAAGTCCGCAAGGCTGCCTCTCTGGCCTGGGCTGAGCAGGAACAGGCCCGCAAGGATATCATGCAGAAAGGCGAGGAAACCCTGCGCTGGATGGAAGAAAACGGACGCCGCGGTATCGTGTTGGCCGGACGCCCTTATCATGTGGACCCGGAGATCAACCACGGTATTCCGGAGCTGATCAACTCCTACGGCATCGCTGTACTGACAGAGGATTCTGTTTCCCACCTGTATCCGGTAGAGCGGCCTTTGATGGTCATGGACCAGTGGATGTACCACTCCCGTCTTTATGCAGCTGCCAACTTTGTAAAGACCCAGGATAAACTGGATCTGATCCAGCTGAATTCCTTTGGCTGCGGTCTGGATGCGGTCACTACAGATCAGGTCAGCGATATTTTGAGCAACTCCGGCAAGATCTATACCTGCCTGAAGATTGACGAGGTCAACAACCTGGGCGCTGCCCGTATCCGTATCCGCTCTCTGATTTCCGCCCTGCGGGTGCGGGACCAGAAGCATATCGGCCACTGCGCCGTTTCCTCTGCCTATGAGCGAGTGATATTCACCGAAGAAATGCGCAAGGAATACACCATTCTCTGCCCCCAGATGTCACCTATTCATTTTGACATCCTGGAGCCGGTGTTCCAGACCTGCGGCTATCATCTGGAAGTGCTGCCGGACTCCGACCGGGCAGCTATTGACATGGGACTGAAATATGTAAATAACGATGCCTGCTATCCCTCTCTGGTGGTAGTTGGGCAGATCATGACTGCCGTACTTTCCGGTAAATATGACACAGGCAAGCTGGCCATTATCATCACCCAGACCGGCGGCGGCTGCCGTGCCACCAATTACATAGGCTTTATCCGGCGGGCTCTGATCAAGGCAGGATACCCGGACATTCCGGTCATTTCCCTGAACTTAAGCGGCCTGGAGCACAATCCCGGCTTCAAGTTCACCCTGCCCCTGATCATCAAGGCCATGTACGGTCTGGTATTCGGCGACATTTTCATGCGGGTATTGTACCGCATGCGCCCCTACGAGGTGGAGCCCGGCTCTGCTGATGCCCTCCATGAAAAGTGGAAGAAAATCTGTCAGGACTTCCTGGTTCAAAAGCACACCTCCTACAGAGGCTTCGTAAAAATCTGCAGGAGCATCATTCAGGCCTTTGATGATCTGCCTGTGCATGAGGATCTGAAAAAGCCCAGAGTCGGTGTGGTAGGTGAGATCCTGGTAAAATTCTCGCCCTCTGCCAACAACCACCTGGTAGAACTGCTGGAGGCAGAAGGCGCAGAAGCCGTAGTTCCGGATCTGATGGATTTCCTGCTGTACTGCTTCAAAAACTCCGAGTTTAAAGCCAAATACTTGGGCAAGAAAAAGCGCAGTGCCATCCTTGGAAACCTGGGTATCCGGTTCCTGGAAATGGTGCGAAAACCGGCCTGCAAGGAGCTGTCTGCCAGCAAGCACTTCACTGCGCCCGGAAACATTCACAAGATGGCCAGGATGGCTGACCCCATCGTATCCGTGGGCAACCAGACCGGTGAAGGCTGGTTTCTGACTGCAGAGATGCTGGAGCTGATCCATGAGGGCGCCCCCAACATCGTGTGTACACAGCCCTTCGCCTGCCTTCCCAACCATGTGGTAGGCAAAGGCGTAATCAAAGAGCTGCGCCGCCGATATCCCGAGGCCAACATCGTAGCCATCGACTATGACCCCGGCGCCAGCGAGGTAAACCAGCTGAACCGCTTGAAACTGATGCTTTCCACAGCCCATAAGAATCTGAAATAATATACATAGCAAACGCCGGATACTGCACAAAGTCAATTTGGTTTAACCAAAACCTCATATGCTTTGCGCAGTATCCGGCGTTTCATTCATGAATATGCCAAATACGCCTTTTACTGTTTTGCACCGTACAGCAGATTCCCTTCCCTGTCGTAAATACTTTCACCACCAAAGACAGTCTCGGCAGTTGCTCCTTCTTGGTTTTCATACCAGTAATGAGCAAGCGTTTTATGAATATATCCCAGAGAATCTTCTGCTATCACATACACCTTCAGCTCATCCCCTTGTGACACTTCAAAGGTTTCTATATATCGGGTATCATAGCTTTCACCGGCTTTTCCAACATCGGAAGTAATATCTTTTCTTGCAATTTCTTTGCCATTGATCTCTTCCATGAGTGTGAAAGAGGTAAATGTAACCGGTTCATTTGAGCTGGCCGGCTTCGACTCAATAGTGAAGCCCAGATCCACCCTCAATTTATCTTTTGTAAATTCAGCTTCTCCGCTGAACATATCTGCATACAGAGAAGGCAGATAACGTGAGAACATATAGGCAATATCAACATCCTCTAAATACTCGTTCTTTGAACCATCTGCTGTCTCTATAGTAAGCAGCGGCCGGTTGTCATAATCAACAAACAGACCAACATCGATCACACCGCTGAACTCGTTGCCATCCTTTGTCAACAGCGCTGTTTCACCATCTACGGTAACTGAGAGCTGCATATCCTCGGAAATGGTTTTTGGAACAACAGTCAGGATAAGCTCAACACTATCATTTTCCTCGTTCAAATCCCCGATGGAAAAATCAACGCCTGTAAGCAGGCTTGCTTCTTTCTTCATCCGTTCATCAACATTGTCGTAAATGGCTGCAACTTCATTGCGAAGATCGGATATCTCCGACGCATAGTGATTACGCACATTGTCAATCTCAAGGGTTAAACTATTTATTTTCATAAAAGAAACAATAAGAGCAATTACTAAAGCAGCCACAACTGCATACAGCCACTGGTTTTTCTTTTTGCTTTCTTCCACTGCTTCATTCTCCTTACTTTCTCTCACAGATTCTCAATCTGCCAGTCAACAGGCTCCAGTCCATGGGCCTGCAAAAATTGATTCGTCTGGCTGAAAGGCCGGCTTCCGAAGAATCCCCGATATGCGGACAAGGGACTTGGGTGCGGCGCCTTCAGGATCAGATGCTTGGGATTATTCAGCATCTGGGCCTTTTTCTGTGCCGGACTGCCCCACAAAATAAAGACAATGGGCCTGTCCTGTTCATTGAGAATGCGGATGGCTGCATCGGTAAACTCCTCCCAGCCCATGCCCCGGTGGGAATTGGCCTGATGAGCCCGCACGGTCAGCACCGTGTTCAGCATGAGCACGCCCTGCCTGGCCCACTTGGTCAGATAACCGTTATTGGGAATGTAACATCCCAGGTCATCCCGCAATTCCTGATAAATATTTACCAGAGACGGGGGAATGTCCACCTCCGGCTTTACGGAAAAGCACAGTCCATGGGCCTGTCCATCGTTGTGATAGGGGTCCTGCCCCAAAATCACCACCTTTACCTGACTTAAGGGGGTCAGATGA
>JAFTZF010000042.1 GCA_017464645.1 Lachnospiraceae bacterium
CAGTCAATTACCTCGGGCACGCGGTGCATGGGCTTGCCGCAGTGGGGGCAGGGGAAGGTGATGGCATCGATATACGGACGATGCAGCTCAACAGTCTTAGCCTCTTCATTTCCACTGAGCTCATACAGTTCCTGACGGCTGCCGATAGAATGCATGTGTCCGCACTCGCACTCCCATACGTTCAGCGGAGTTCCCCAGTAACGGTTACGGGAAATACCCCAGTCCTGAATATTCTCCAGCCAGTCGCCGAAACGTCCCTTGCCGATGCTCTCGGGAATCCAGTTGATGGTGTTGTTGTTGCGGATCAGGTCCTCTTTTACTGCGGTCATCTTGATGAACCAGGACTCTCTCGCATAGTAGATCAGCGGAGTGTCGCATCTCCAGCAATGAGGATAGCTGTGCTCAAACTTGGGCGCATCAAAGAGCAGACCTCTCTCGTCCAGATCTACCAATACCTTCGGGTCTGCCTTCTTTACGAACAGGCCTGCAAAAGGTGTATCCTCTGTCATATTGCCCTGTCCGTCTACCAGCTGAACGAAGGGCAGGTCGTACTTGCGTCCAACCTGGGCATCGTCCTCACCAAATGCCGGCGCAATATGAACCACGCCGGTACCATCGGTCAGAGTTACATAGGTATCACAGGTCACATAGTGGCCTTTTTTATGCTGCTTTTCAGCAATCTTAGCTGCACACTCATACAGCGGCTCATATTCTTTGTACTCCAAGTCTTTACCGATATAGCTTTCCAGCACTTCATAAGCGGGCTTTCCTTCTTCAGCCAGCTTGCCAAGAACGGTATCCAGCAGAGCCTCTGCCATATAATATACATAGCCGTCTGCCGCTTTTACCTTTACATACTTCTCATTGGGGTTCACGCAAAGCGCCACGTTGGAGGGCAGGGTCCAGGGTGTGGTGGTCCATGCCAGAATGTAAGCGTCTTCGTCCTTCACTTTGAAACGGACCACTGCAGAGCGCTCTTTTACATCCTTATAGCCCTGTGCCACCTCATGGGAAGACAGGGGGGTTCCACAACGGGGGCAATAGGGAACGATCTTAAAGCCCTTGTACAGCAGGCCCTTATCCCAGATCTCCTTCAGCGCCCACCACTCGGACTCAATGAAGTTATCATGATAGGTTACATAGGGATCATCCATATCTGCCCAGAAACCAACAGTGCCGGAGAAATCCTCCCACATTCCTTTGTATTTCCAAACACTTTCCTTACATTTGGTAATAAACGGATCCAGACCGTACTCTTCGATCTGCTCTTTTCCGTCCAGACCCAGCAGCTTCTCTACTTCCAGCTCTACAGGCAGACCGTGGGTGTCCCATCCGGCCTTTCTGGGCACCATATACCCCTTCATAGTGCGGTATCTGGGAATCATGTCTTTAATAACACGGGTCAGCACGTGACCAATGTGGGGCTTACCGTTTGCGGTAGGCGGTCCGTCATAGAAGGTGTAGGTCTCGCCTTCCTTGCGGTTTTCCATACTTTTTCGGAAAATATCATTGTCTTTCCAGAACTGTTCTACATTTTTCTCTCTGTCAACAAAGTTCATATCCGGGGATACTTTCTCGTACATTCTTTTTTCTTCCTTTCTATTATATCTTATGTTTTGTTCAAACTTATAAAATTCGCTGGTTCAGGCTCATAGCTATATATAAAAAATTCCTGTAAAATAATAAAGGCTTCCGCCCTTGTAAAAGGACGAAAGCCAAACCTTCGCTATACCACCTGTTACAACATGCCATCACATGCGTTCCTTTTAACGGAGGAATCCGTCAGCGCCTACTAAAAACCGTTCAGGCTGAAACTCAGAAGTGATCTTCAGAAAATCCCTACTCCCACCGGGCTCTCACCATCTCCGGCTCGCTTTGCTTTTCGGAAAAATCCTACTGTCTTCGTCATCGCTTTTCTCTTTTAATTCATCCTGCATTATATACTGAATGAAAGGACTTTGTCAAGTCATTTCCGTCAGCGGGTCCCGCTTCCGCCGCAAGCTCTGCAGTCTCCGTCCCCTTTGCAGGAGATCCATTTCACTTTCACTCTTGACAGGCTTTGAAATATTATCCCACATCGGCCGAAAAACAGAAAAAGAGTGCCAAGATTCGTAATTTCTTAAGAAAAACACAAAAAAGCACCCTTGCAAGGCATCTGGAAATAACATATAATAGAGGCTAAGTTGTATTTTATTTGTGATGTTTTGTTTATAAGGAGTTTTCCATGAAGCTTAAATATAGATTTCTGGCGGGCCTTCTGACCTGCTCTCTTGCTTTTTCTGCTCTTGCCATCCCTGCTTCTGCAACTACCGCAGAAGAGCAAAAGGAGGCGGAGCGACTTTCCTATTATACTAAGGAGATTGATTCCAATTCTATTCCAGGGTGGCCTCAGGGCCCGCAGATCTATGCGGACTCCGCTATTGTGATGGAGGCTTCCACAGGTACCATTCTCTACAGCAAGGATATGGACAAGCCCCAGTACCCGGCCAGTATTACCAAGATCATGACTGCACTTCTGGCCCTGGAAAATTGCTCCCTGGATGAGATTGTGACCTATTCCTATTATGCCACCCACTCTATCGAATACGGCAGCAGCAGCATCGGCACCACAGAGGGCGAGCAGCTGACTGTGGAGCAGTCTCTTTACGCACTGCTTCTGGAATCTGCCAACGAGTGTGGAAACGGTCTGGCCGAGCATATCTCCGGCTCTGTAGAAGAATTTGCAAAGCTGATGAATCAGCGAGCAGCTGAAATCGGCTGCACCAATACCAACTTCGTGAACCCCCACGGACTTCACGATGATAACCACTATACTTCCGCTCATGATATGGCACTGATCACTCAGGAAGCTATCAAAAACGGAACCTTCGTCACCATTTCCGGCACAGCCCGCTATACCATGGGCCCTACTAATAAGGATGACGAGACTACCTATATGCAGAACCATCACAACATGATTCATGCATATCGATCCAGTAAATTTTTAGATGATACCGTAATTGCCGGCAAGACCGGCGGCACTTCCGCCGCCCTCAACACCCTGGTTACCGTAGCCGAACGCAACGGCATGACTCTGATCGTGGTTACCATGAGGACCCACAGCACAGCTGAAAACGGTGTGCCTGTTTTCTCTGACACCGCCCTTTTGCTGGACTATGCCACCGACAACTTCAGCAAAGTAAATATTGCAGACAACGAGTCCAACTTTTCCATGGACAGCTCCAATATTTTCAATACAGGAAGCAGTATTTTCGGAGGCTCTCAGGCTCTGGTGGAAGTGAATCCCAATGGATTTGTGATTCTTCCCAACGGTGCTTCTTTTGCAGATGCTTCTCCCACACTGGAATTTATCAGCGACGAGTCCAGTCCCAACGTGGTAGCTTCTCTTTCCTATACTTATGAGGGACAGCCCATCGGGTCAACTACCATTGATCTGGCCGAGTCCGCTATAAAGGATTTTGAATTTGATAAAAAGACCGACGCTGAAACTCCGGCGGAGGATGCTTCTGAAAAACAGGAAAAAAACTTTATCAAAATCAATATAAAACTTATCCTGGTTATTGTTCTGATCATTACCATTGTCCTGATCCTGTTATACATCCTGCGCAAACGCCAGAGACAGTATCGATATCGGTCAAGAAGATCCCGCGACCGCGGCAGCAGTTTTGGTTCCAGACGCAGAAGGCGCAGACGCTCTTCCTTACGAAGAAAGCGCCGTTCAGGCAGCTCTAACTCTTCGTCCCGGTACACGCGAAGCTCCGGCACACGCAGCAACTCTTCAAATTATGATTTGTAAATTACTGCAAAACCTGTTATAATAGTCTGCGCGGGCTGGTTTTCCTCCCCGTGCAAACTGTTTTTATCAAATGTCTCTGTAGCTCAGTGGATAGAGCAGTGCCCTCCTAAGGCATGTTTTGCGGAGGTTCGACTCCTCTCAGGGACGCTAAAAGCCCCTCGTTTGTTAGAACGGGGGCTTTTTTCGTCCAAAAACCTGTTATACTTTTATCAGGAGGTGGACACGAAACGTTAAGAAATTACATCTTTTTTGCTTTGAGCAAAAAGTAATAGATGTTGCATTCTTATTCGGAAAGGCTTCTTCTATCCGAATCATACTCTCTGTAATTCCTCTGATACCTGCAAAGCATCTCCATCATAATACAGCTGTCGCCTACTATAACTCATCCAATGATAAGCTTTCTGATCTCTTGCGTTTTTCTGCAATATAATCCCGACAAAAATCAGCGACCGCAATAAAATCTTTTTGATAGCTATCAAAATCCTCAACTATATATTTGCATCTTGACACATGTATAAAGTTTTCCATCTGCATTCCAAACAAAATAATAATGACCGCTAATGAGATTATGCCCAACATCAAAGCCTTTTGGATAATTTTGCAAACCGTTCTTTTGAATTGCTCATTATAATTTACTCCTCAATTAATAGCACTTGAACTTTCCTTTTATTATACACTGCTTGCATTTTTTACATAATTAAGAAAGTTTTTTTATAAAAAGGGCCGGTCGGAAAATCCGACCAGTCCCCTTCTGGTTCTTAATTTAATATTTATCCTTCTGGTCGAATATCATACCACCCATAGCCCAACTTAAGGACACGCACATATTCATGGCCTTTCCAATGACTGTTAATTAATCTATAAGGTCTGCCTCCCCGAGTATACACAATTTCTCTGGCTTTTCCCTCTGCTCGAAAAAAAATATAGTCAGGATACTCCTCATCAAGCCAGATTTCATAATATCCATCATCTGGAAGTGTCCGTAAAGAATATCGAATTTCATCCCAATCATCCGAGTCTACCGGATGAATGACAATATTTTCTGGATATGACAATTCCTTCTTGTAAAATCTCAGGCCTTCTTCACAATCCCGACACTCTGGATTATATGTTTCAAAAAAATCCGGTGTATTCTCCACAAACTCATCCACTTGAGCAATTACTTTTTCCAGATTTTCCTTATGGTCTTTAAAATCCACATAGTCATGTGTATCTATACTAAAATCAAATAAGTAATTGGCAAGCCGGAAACGAATTGAACACAAAAAGCCAAATATACAAACAAGAAAAATTCCAAGAACTGCCTTTTTCACATGCTTTTTCTTGATACTTTTTATTGCTGTTTTCAGTCCTTGTTTTATCATATAAAACAATTCCTCCTAAAGTTCTCCGGGCAAAAATTTTTTGATACAGCACAGCACATCTTCTGACGGCGCATATTCTATGGCCTTTCCGGCAAACATTTGCGCATCAACATCATTTCCATTTTTCATATATTCTTGAGATAAAATAAGCGCTCCTATACTCTTATACAAATGCCATTTCACCTCATAAAGAATCAAGGCAACCGAAATAATCTCTTCAGAACTCATTTTTTCTTTCATCCAAAGCAACCGCAGTGCTTGATCCAGATAAGTATCCTGTGGCAATGACTCTTTCGGTTTTTCTTTTTCCTCACCAGTCAAAAAAGCAAATAAGAATTCATACTTCTCCAAATATTCTCTATACAAATCTTTTTCTGGTTTATTCTTTCTGATTTCTTCCAGCAAAGCTCTAAATTCGAGAATCTCACCTTGCAAGGCCACTATCAGCGCTTTTTGTTGTTTCAACCACAACAATTTTCTTTTTTCAATTTGTCTATCCAAATAAGAAACGCATTGTTCAAGCTCATTGGACTCCATATATTGCGCTAGATTGTTCCAGCAATAATATCCGCATTGATAAATCTTCTGATCTCAGGGGCATAGTAACGGGCTCTCATGTAAATAAGGCCATTTTCATCAGTCACTACGCCATCACGTCCATTATAGCCAAAGGCAATCTGATTGGTCCCGGTTCTCGCTGTCTGCCTGCCGTAGGTATCATACTGGAAAGTATCCGTAATATTACCATTTACATCGGTAATTGCAACAGTACTGCCGCGATAGTCGAAATGGTACGTTTTGAAAGTGCTCTGGCATTCTTCTCCAATAAGTCCTAAACCATAAACATACTTTGTCACAACGCCACCGGTTGTCTTTATAAGCAACTGACTTAACTTTGCATTGGTGTTATAAGTATATGTGGTGGTGTTTCCTCCACAAACACTACAGATTCTAATGTCTTCTCCATTATAGGTATATGTATTTCCACCTGCAGAAACCAGCCGGTTCGCTGAATCATAGACAAAGTTAGAGGTTGCCCCGCCAAGAAAAGCCGACAACATATTGCCGTCTTCATCATAAGTAACAGCCTGTCCATTGTAGGATCCTAAGCGATTGTTTACATCATATGTAAATGTGTTATCAGAGGAACCTCCCACAATATTGCCTGCCGCATCATAGATGTATGTCTCCTGGGTTTGGCTGTTATCCGTTAAGTTCATTATAGTACGAGCTGTTACTCTTGATAAGTTATCATAAGTATAACACATTTTGATGCCTTTTTCCACATGGATTTCCTCCAAAATTCTACCGATTTCATCATAAGTGTACTCAAAACCGGTAATAACCAGCCCCGCTGCTGTCCTTTCTACAGTAGATGTGATCCGCTGTTTATCATCATAAACAGTCGTGGTAACACTGCCGTCCGGTTTAACAATACCGATAACCTTATTATTTACATCATAAGTATAACTTGTTACCCTGCCTGACCAGTCGGTTACCTTTACCAAATTGTTATTCCCATCATATTCATACACAACAGTAGTATTATCCGGATACACAATGCTTGCCAGATTTCCCACAGCATCATATGCATAACCTATCGTCTTTCCAAAAGTATCCGTGCAACTCGTTACACGGTTCAGGGCGTCATAAGTCCTTGTAATTGTACCATTTTTATCTGTCACAGACAGAATATTTCCATTTGCATCATAAGTATAGCTTACAGACTCCTCTCCTTTTACATAACCGATGATTCTGCCCAATGCGTCATACTGGTACTGTCTGCGTTGTCCTCTTGCGTTTGTTACTGCTTCCTTCAGATTTTTTTCATTATAGCTGTAAGTTACTGTGCCACCGGAAGTAGTTGTCTCCGAAATAAGCCGACTAACTCTATCATAAGCATATCCGGTGTTCCCACCCAAAGGTCCAGACAACGAAGTCAAATTTCCAACTGTATCATAAGAAGCATTACTTGAGTTGTTTAAAGAATCCTTAACTTGGGTATTTCGGCCTTTTGCATCAATAGTCTTTACTATATTACTATTTGCATCATACACTGTTGTAAACACATTATTCTTTGCGTCAGTAATTGTCACCCGTCTTTCCAGGGCATCATACCCGTAAGTAATAATATGGTTCTTGGCATCTTTAACTGTCAGCAACTGATTTAAGACAATATGTAATGACATTGACTTGACAGGGAGCGGTTCAGTTCACTATTCTGCAACAGCCTCTTTTTCTATCTTTCTATGAATAGGTCTTTATAATATCCTCCGAAGCCTTTCTTTTGGAAACGCACAGGTCCATGGCCTGCTTTTCGATGTAGTGATGGGCGTCTGGCTCACTCATTTTCAGCTCACTGATGAGCAGCCATTTGGCTCGGTTGACGATTCGGATCTCTTCCATCTTCTCTTCAATGGAGAGGCTCTTCTTTTCAAACTGGCGCAGCCGCTCCCGGGCACTGACCATCCAATTCAGGGCCTGAAGCATGGTGAGCTTTGCCACCGGCTTGGGCAATGTAAAGACACCGCGCCCTGCCACTTTATCATAGGTCTCATCGTGGATTTCATTCTTTACCAGCAGCAGTACCACGGTCTCTCTGGAGGCACAGGCATCGATGGAAAAACGGATACCCGGGTCATCCGGTAGCGGAGAATTTATCATAACAAAGTCAAAGGTCCGCTCC
This sequence comes from Lachnospiraceae bacterium, assembly GCA_017464645.1. Next base: position 7,847 of record JAFTZF010000042.1, read on the forward strand.
GCCACGGCTCGCTTGGCCGCACTCACGCTGGAAACTATATGAACAGGACTATAGGCGGATTCAGGAAGCAGGGATGATAGAGCTGAGTTAAAGCTTTCCGCTGCGGACACCAAAAGCACGCTATAAGTCCGCTCTTTTAAACTCATTTTTCATCCCTCCTCTCTTTTATGAAATAATTCTATTCTTATCTGTTGCAGTAAATATCTAAAATCGCTGCAGGAATATGTTCCCGAATAAAATCGCTGTTTGCCGCAATGGTGCATGCGGTCTTTAAGTCTCCCGGCAGTTTGCGGAATTTATCGAGAGTTTCTGCGTTCGCCTTATATAAATTAATATCTGTGGACTCGGATAATTCCAACTTATGTTCAATTCCGTAGAGGCCTGCGTAAACCATCAGGGCAAAGGCCAGATAGGGATTAGCCGTAGGATCCGGAGAACGAAGCTCTGCACGCATATATTCTCCCACCGCCGCAGGAATCCGCACCAGCTGGGAACGGTTTTCGCTGGACCAGGAAATGTACTGAGGCGCCTTATTGCTTCCGAAACGGGTATAGGAATTTTCTGTGGGATTTAAGAAGGCAGTCATATCCTCCACCTTTTCCAGCACGCCTGCAATCATATAGGGCAGGTTTTCAGAGCCGTCCGAGGACTTTACGGACATGTTGATGTGGAACCCGCTTCCCGGCTTATCCTCCAGGGGCTTTGCACTGAAATCTGCATGAAGGCCGTTCCGATGAGCCACCGTTTTTACAACAGTCTGGAAGGTTATGGCATTATCTGCCGCAGTGAGCGGGTCCGAATAGCGGAAGTCGATTTCATTCTGGCCGGGGCCTTCCTCGTGGTGGGAGCTCTCAGGACGAATACCCATCTGTTCCAGTGTCAGGCAGATTTCCCGGCGGATGTTTTCGCCCTTGTCTTCCGGGGCAATATCCATATAGCCGGCTTTATCATAGGGCTCCTTTATGGGCTCGCCCTTTTCATCCAGCTTGAACAAGTAAAACTCCTGCTCCGCGCCCAGGAAAAAGCTGTAACCCTGCTCTTCTGCGTGCTGGACTGCCAACTTTAACAGGCTGCGGGAGTCACATTCAAAAAGTCTTCCGTCCGGATAAGAAATGCTGCAGAACATGCGGACCACACGGCCGCTCTCCGGTCTCCAGGGAAGTACCATAAGGGTCTCTGCGTCAGGCTTTAGCAGAAGATCCGAATGGGCCTCATCTCCAAATCCCGCAATGGCTGAAGCATCAATGGCAATTCCATATTCAAAGGCACGGGGAAGCTCCTCCGGCATAATGGATATATTCTTCTGCTTGCCAAATACATCACAAAAAGCAAGACGAATAAACTTTACATCTTCCTCCCGTACATATTGTATGACCTCTTGTCTTGAATACTTCATAATCTTACCTGCTTTCTTTTAATTTGCCACGTACATTTGCTTATACGGGTTTTTGCTGTCGGGGGTAACTACCTTAAAGGGCGCGCCTAGCACCTCCGCTATCTCATATCCGAACAGCTCACAGTATTCGGATACATATTCTCTGATCTCTTCCATGTCTGCCTCTGTGGCAGTCCTCGTGGTGACCTGGCGTGGAAATACGATCTCCTTGCACTCTCCCCGCAGAAACATCTTTCCACCATGCATGCCCGTGCAGGGAAAGTTACCCACAATGTGGCGGCCTTTTCCACCAAGGCCCAGAACGATAATAATCCCGCCGGCCTGATACTCTCCCAGAAAGCTGCCTGCCACGCCTCCGATGATCATGACCGGGACTTTCTCCTCGTAGGCCTTCATGTGGATGCCCGCCCGATAGCCGGCATTCCCTTTCACAAAAATCTTGCCGCCTCGCATGGCATATCCTGCCGCATCTCCGATATCTCCATGAATAACAATCTTCCCTTCATTCATGGTATCACCAACCGCATCCTGGGCATTGGCCTTTACGGTAATGGAGGCTCCGTCCAAATAGGCCCCCAGAGCATTACCCGGGACTCCCTCAATGACAATGGAAGGGGCTGACATCCCTGCTCCGATAAACCGCTGGCCGCAGCAGCCCGCAAGGGTACAATCCTCTCCCGCCTGGCGAATGAACTCATTTACCGCTCTGTAATCCAGATCTTTTATATTGATTAATTTCATATTATATCATACCTCCCAAGGGTTTCCACCTGTTTCCTGCAAAATTCCAGAATATTTTTATTGGCCGGCATGGGAAATCCCCAGAATCTCCAGTTCCTTTTCATTGAGGCCGATGCCCCGCAGCATGAGGCGGTTTCCCCGAAGGGCTTCGACGGAATTGATACCCATGCCGCCCATAAGTTCCTTGATCTCATGACTCCAGGCATTCATAAGATTTATCAGGCGCTGGCTTCCTATGTCCGGATTCAGGCGTTTGACCAGCTCGGGCCGCTGAGTGGCAATGCCCCAGTTGCATTTTCCGCTCTGGCAGGTACGGCAGAGATGGCAGCCCAGAGCCAGCAGAGCCGCCGTTGCCACATAGCAGGCATCCGCCCCGAGGGCAATGGCTTTTACCACATCTGCTGCGCTGCGAATGCTTCCGCCTACCACCAGGGACACATTATTTCGAATGCCTTCGCCCCGCAGCCGCTGGTCCACCGCTGCCAGGGCCAGCTCAATGGGAATCCCCACGTTGTCGCGGATCCGGGTGGGGGCGGCACCTGTGCCGCCCCGGAAACCATCGATGGCAATGATATCTGCCCCGCTGCGGGCAATTCCGCTGGCAATGGCTGCAATATTGTGGACTGCTGCTACCTTTACAATGATAGGCTTCTTATATTGTGTGGCCTCCTTCAGGGAAAATACCAGCTGGCGCAGGTCCTCAATGGAATAGATATCGTGGTGAGGCGCCGGAGAAATAGCATCGGATCCCTCGGGAATCATTCGGGTGCGGGATACATCTCCTACGATCTTCGCTCCCGGCAAATGTCCGCCGATGCCGGGCTTTGCGCCCTGACCCATTTTAATTTCAATCGCTGCACCCGCCTCCAGATAATTTTTATATACACCGAAGCGCCCGGAAGCTACCTGTACAATGGTGTTTTCTCCGTAACAATAGAAGTCCTCGTGAAGTCCGCCCTCTCCTGTATTGTAAAGGGTTCCAAGGGCTGCTGCCGCCCTGGCCAGAGATTCGTGGGCATTATAGCTGATGGAACCGTAGCTCATGGCGGAAAACATTACAGGCATGGAAAGCTCCAACTGAGGCGGCAGCTGGCAATTCAGCTTACCGTTTTCATCCCTGCTGATCCGCTCCGGCTTTTTGCCCAGAAACACCCGAGTCTCCATGGGCTCCCGTAAGGGATCTATAGACGGATTGGTCACCTGAGAGGCATTGATCAGGATCTTATCCCAGTAGACCGGCAAAGGCTTTGGGTTGCCCATGGATGACAAAAGCACGCCGCCGCTGTTGGCCTGTTTATAGATTTCTTTGATGGCTTCCTCCTGCCAGTTGGCATTTTCCCGAAAGGCGCAGTCACTCTTTACGATTTTCAGAGCCCTGGTGGGACAGAAAGAAACGCACCGCTGGCAATTGACACACTTGACATCGTCCCCTATGAGAATCCCCCGCTTGGTATCGTAGGTATGCACCTGGTTGGCGCACTGCTTCTCACAGATTCGACAGCCAATGCACCGGGCCTCATTTCTGATAACTTCAAATTCCGGATAAATAAATTCCACACTCATCAGAATGCACCCTCCTTCACCTTTATAATGACCGGCTCTCCTCCTGCAGGCGCACAGATATTTTCCGCATCCGGCTCCATGGTGCGGATGGCCGCCTCTTCGCTGGCAATAACGACCTTGTCGTCTTTCTCACCTACTACCATGGACCGAAGCTTCAGACGGTCGTTGAGAGCCATAAGGCCTCCGTTAAAGCCCAGCACGATGGAGAAGGGTCCCGTGATCAGGAGGCTGGGAAACATCGTTCGCAGATAGATGTGCTTCTTATGGTCTTCCAAATCGGTTTTTCCGGCAATGGTGCTCCAGAAGGGCGCCGCAATGACGCTGGCCGCTTCTCCCAGAGTCAGCCCCTGGACCCGAAGCAGATAGTCCATGATATAGGTAATGACCTCCGTATCTGTCTGAAGGGTACATTTATAGCCGAACATTTCGATGAACCTGCGGTTGGCATCGTAGGAGGAAATCTCTCCATTGTGGACAACGGAATAGTCCAGCAAAGTAAAGGGATGTGCTCCGCCCCACCAGCCGGGGGTGTTGGTGGGATAGCGGCCGTGAGCTGTCCAGGAATATCCCCCGTACTCCTCCAACTTGTAAAACCTGCCCACATCCTCAGGAAACCCCACCGCCTTGAAGGTCCCCATGTTCTTTCCACTGGAAAATACGTAGGCGCCCGGGATTTCCGTATTGATCTTCATAACTATCCTGGCCACAAACTCCTTCTCATCCACCTGCATGGAGTGCAAAACGGATCTTAAGGGCGAAACGAAGTAGCGCCAGATAATGGGCTCGTCAGTAATGGCCGGAATCTTTCGGGTGGGGATGATCTCGGATTTTATAATTTCAAACCGCTCCTTTAGGAACGCTTCACAGCTTTTGCGGGTGGCTCTTTCATCATAAAACAGATGCAGAGCATAAAAATCTTTGTACTCCGGATAAATGCCATAGCCGGCAAAGCCGCCGCCCAGACCGTTGGACCGATCATGCATGGGCTTCATTGCATTGGTGATCATTTCTCCGGACATGGTGTTTCCCTCTTTGGAAATCACAGCTGCAATCGCACATCCGGAAGGGATTCGCACTTCACCTTCTGGTTTCATATGGATATCCTTCCTTTCCTTAATGATTAAAACAGAATCAAAAAAGGCGCCATTTTCACACGCGATTGCATGAAAATGAACGCCTTTGCTCATATGTTTTCTTTATACATCCAACCGGCTGTTTTGTCAATAAAAAAAGACACCGTTCCCCGGGATTCTCCGCTCTTTTCACCCTTTGTCCTGTAAATTTTTTTGAAAAATCTGCAAAAAAGGTGTTGACAAATTTTTTTCACGGGTGTATATTGCGCTTAAAAAGGCAAGGGCGTCTTTGAGTTAACTCTCGAAGACGCCCTTGCCTTTTTAATTTTTAGAAGAGGAGAATCTATTATGGGAACTGTTTCTGATTATTTTGGAAGTCTGGTTTTTGATGACAGAGTGATGAAAGCCACTTTATCTGCGAAAGTATATCAGTCACTGAAAAAGACAATTGATGAAGGCGCGAAGCTGGATATCAGCGTTGCCAATGCTGTGGCAACCGCTATGAAGGACTGGGCTGTTACAAATGGCGCCACACATTATACCCATTGGTTCCAGCCTCTTACCGGCATTACTGCTGAAAAACATGACAGCTTTATCTCTCCCTCTCCCGACGGAGGCGTGATCATGGAGTTCTCCGGCAAAGAGCTGATTAAGGGCGAGCCGGATGCATCTTCTTTCCCCTCCGGAGGCTTGAGAGCCACCTTTGAAGCAAGAGGATATACCGCATGGGACCCCACCTCCTATGCCTTTATCAAGGGCAAGACCTTATGCATTCCCACCGCATTCTGTTCCTATGGCGGAGAAGCGCTGGACAAAAAGACTCCGCTCCTTCGTTCCATGGAAGCCCTGAACAAACAGGCCCTGCGTATTCTGCATCTGTTCGGAAATGACAGTGTGAAAAATGTCCGCACCTCTGTCGGACCGGAGCAGGAGTACTTCCTGATCACCAGGGAAATGTACGATCAGCGCCCGGACCTGCGTTTTACCGGCCGCACTTTATTTGGTGCAAAGCCTCCCAAGGGACAGGAAATGGATGATCACTATTTCGGTGTCATCAAGCCCAGAGTTGCCGCTTACATGGAAGAGCTGAACGAGGAGCTCTGGAAGCTGGGTATCCTGGCTAAGACAGAACATAACGAGGTTGCCCCCGCTCAGCATGAGCTGGCACCTATTTATACTACAACCAATATTGCAACGGACCACAACCAGCTGACCATGGAAATCATGCAGAAGGTTGCCGCAAAACACGGTCTGGTTTGTCTGCTCCACGAGAAGCCCTTTGCAGGTGTCAACGGAAGCGGCAAGCACAACAACTGGTCCATTGCCACTGACACCGGTGTGAACCTGCTGTCCCCCGGTGAAACCCCTTACGAAAATGCACAGTTCCTCCTGTTCCTCTGCGCAGTCATTAAGGCCGTGGATGATTATCAGGACCTGCTTCGTATTTCCGTGGCAACCGCCGGCAATGACCACCGCCTGGGCGCAAACGAGGCACCGCCCGCTGTGGTTTCCATTTTCCTGGGCGATGAGCTGAACGCGGTTTTGGAGGCCATTGAAAATGACACTCCCTACTGCGGCGCAGAAAAGACCCAGATGAAACTTGGTGTAGATGTGCTTCCCAAGTTCAACCGGGACACCACAGATCGTAACCGTACTTCTCCCTTTGCTTTTACCGGCAACAAATTCGAGTTCCGTATGCTTGGTTCCTCCAACAGCATTGCCTGCGCAAACATCATGCTGAACAGTGCGGTTGCTGAGAGTCTGAAGATCTACGCAGACCGGTTGGAAGCTGCAGAGGATTTTGAAACTGCTCTTCAGGGCATGATCCGCAAGACCATCAAGGACCACAAGCACATTATTTTCAATGGAAACGGCTATGACGATGCCTGGATTCAGGAAGCTACCGAAAAGCGCGGCCTTTTGAACTACCGCACCACTCCGGACTGCGTACCCCACCTGCTGGATAAGAAGAATGTGCAGATGCTCACCTCTCACGGCGTATTCTCCGAGGCAGAGCTGAAGTCCCGTTACGAGATCACTCTGGAGAACTACTGCAAAGCAGTTGTCATTGAAGCCAATACCATGGTGGATATGGCAAAGACACAGATTGCTCCGGCTGTAGATGCCTACACCATGGAAGTTGCCAAAACTGCAGCTGCCAAGAAAGCCCTGGATACGTCTCTTGCATGCAGCTATGAAACCGGCCTGGTAAAGAAGCTCTCCGGTCTGACCGATCGCATTGCCCTAAAAGCAACTGATCTGGAGGATGCTCTGCTGGATCTTCACTCTGCAGAAAACATCGGCGCTGAATCTATTGCCATCCGCGACATCATCCTGACCAGGATGAGTGAGCTACGGGTTGCCTGCGATGAGGCAGAAACCCTTACCGCTAAAAGGTATTGGCCCTTCCCCACATATGGAGACCTGCTTTTCAGCGTAAAATAACGTACAGTTAAAAATTTCATCATATAAAAGCGTTTGAGAAAAGAGAAGTAACACAGGTGATCACTCACAGCGAGTATGGGATGGTGAGAGCCATACAGCAGAGCCTGTGTAAATAACACTTTTCGAGCTGCAATCTGAACGGGTTCGTTTTCCCTAGTAGGTGCGACGTTTCATCACACGTCAGTTGATAGAGCCTTTCTTAGAGGCTTGGAAAATGAGTTCAAATATAGGTGGCACAGCGAGCACAGCACTTGCCCTATAGACTGCTGAATCTACTTTTAATTTACGGAGGTACATTCTCATGTGTTCTATTATGGGTTATTGCGGCAGCAGTGCTGCCTTTGATGCGTTTGAGGAAGGATTTCTGGAGACCATTTCCAGAGGTCCCGATGACAGCCGCATCGTGGATACCGGACACGGACTTCTGGGCTTTCACCGCCTGTCCATTATGGGTCTTACGCCCTCAGGCATGCAGCCTTTCCAGCTGGATGGAAGTTATGTGGTGTGCAACGGTGAACTTTACGGTTTTGAAAAGCTGAAAAAAGAGCTTTCCGCCAAATACACCTTCCAAAGCGACTCCGACTGCGAGATTTTGCTTCCCTTGTACAAAGAATACGGAACCGACATGTTCGCCATGCTGGACGCAGAATTTGCCTGCATCATTTACGATGGCCAGACTCAGGAATTTATCGCAGCCCGGGATCCCATCGGTATTCGTCCCCTGTATTACGGATATGATAAGGATGGAGTAATCATCTTTGCCAGTGAAGCCAAGAACCTGGTAACTCTTACTGACAAAATCATGCCTTTCCCTCCCGGCCACTATTACAAGGGCGGCGAATTTATCTGCTACTGCGATATTGCAAAGGTGGATACTGTTTGCCGGGATGACCTGGAAACTGTCTGCAGAAACATTCATGACAAACTGGTGGCAGGTGTAGAAAAACGTCTGGTTGCAGATGCCAAGGTTGGCTTCCTGCTCTCCGGCGGTCTGGACTCCTCTCTGGTGTGCGCCATTGCTGCAAAGAAGAGCAAAGAACCCATCAAGACCTTTGCTATCGGTATGAGCGAGGATGCCATTGACCTGAAATATGCAAAACAGGTGGCTGACCACATTGGCAGCGACCACAAAGAGATCATTATTACGAAGAAACATATTCTGTCCAGCCTGGAAACCGTGGTGCATCTGTTGGGCACCTTTGATATTACCACCATCCGGGCCAGCATGGGTATGTACCTGATCTGCAAGGCCATCCATGAGCAGACCGACATCCGGGTGCTTTTGACCGGCGAGATCTCCGATGAGCTCTTTGGCTATAAATATACGGATTTCGCTCCTGACGCAGCTGCTTTCCAGGAAGAAGCCGAAAAGCGAATCCGGGAGCTGCACATGTACGATGTGCTTCGGGCGGACCGCTGCATTTCCGTAAACTCTCTGGAAGCCAGAGTTCCCTTCGGCGACCTGGACTTTGTAAAATATGTTATGGCTGTGGACCCGGAGCTGAAGCTGAACAAATACGGAAAAGGCAAATACCTGCTGCGCCACGCCTTTGAACAGGGCGACTATCTGCCCGAAAGCATTCTCTGGCGTGAAAAGGCCGCTTTCTCCGATGCGGTTGGCCACTCTATGGTGGATTACCTGAAGGAATATGCGGCAAATTTCTATACAGATGAAGAATTTGAAAGTAAGTGTGCAAGCTATACCCATGCCCATCCCTTTACCAAGGAATCTTTGCTCTATCGGGAGCTCTTTGAAAAATATTATCCCGGTCAGGGCGAAATGGTGGTGGACTTCTGGATGCCCAACAAGTCCTGGGAAGGCTGCGATGTAAACGATCCGTCCGCCAGAGTTCTTGCAAACTACGGAGACAGCGGTAAATAGGAGGAAAACATATGTCAAACTGTGCAATCGTTGGTACTAACTGGGGAGATGAAGGAAAGGGCCGTATGGTGGACCTGCTGACTGAGGATTTCGATGTGGTAGTCCGCTATCAGGGCGGCGGCAACGCCGGCCACACGGTCATTAATGAATACGGTAAGTTTGCTCTCCACCTGCTTCCTTCCGGAATTTTCCGAAAAGGCGTAGTAAATATTCTAGGCAATGGAGTCGCTCTGGACCCAGAAAATCTGTGGCTGGAAATGCAGGATGTTCTGGCAAAGGGCGTAGCCCTCACCCCGGAAAACTTCAAGATCAGCAATCGCGCTTCCCTTCTGCTGCCCTGGCATCGGGACCTGGATGCACTGGAAGAACAGCGGCTCCAGGATAAAAAATACGGTTCCACCAAACAGGGAATCGCCCCCTTCTATTCTGACAAATATCAGAAGAAAACCATTCAGGCCGGCGAATTGTTTTACCCGGAAATCTTAAAGGCCCATCTGGCGGATCTTCTGGAGTGGAAAAACCTGACTCTCACTCAGGTTTACCGAGCTCCTGCCTACACAATGGAAATGCTGGAAGCATGGATGAACGACTTCTTTGAAAAAATCAAGCCCTACATCTGCGATACCGGCGCTTTTTTAAAAGATTCCCAGAAGAACGGCAAGAGGATTCTCTTTGAAGCTCAGCTGGGTTCCCTGAGGGATTTGGATTACGGTATCTATCCCTACACAACCTCTTCCAACACCACCGCAGCCTTCGCTCCTGTTGGCTCCGGTCTGCCCTCTGCAAAAATTGATTCTATAGTGGGCGTGGTAAAGGCCTACTCCACTTGCGTGGGAGAAGGCCCATTTGTATGTGAGCTGTTTGGAGAAGAGGCGGAAGCCCTTCGAAAGGCCGGTTTTGAATACGGTGCCAAGACAGGCCGCCCCCGCCGGGTAGGTCCCATCGACCTGGTGGCAACCCGATACGGTGTGGAAGTGCAGGCCGCCACAGAAATTGCTCTGACCAAGCTGGACGTGCTCAGCTACCTGGACAAGATCCCGGTCTGCACCCAGTATCTGCTGCAAGGCGAGCCCACAGACAATTTTCCCTTCCCGGCTGCGCTGCATGCTGCAAAGCCGGTACTCCAATACCTGGATGGCTGGAAATGCGATATTTCCTCTGTCCGCACCTGGGAAGACCTGCCTAAAGCAGCTCAGGACTATGTGACCTTTATTGAAACAGCTATCGGCTGTCCCATCACCTATGTTTCCGTTGGGCCTGAACGGGACAGCATCATCATAAGAAAATAGGGAGCAAAACACTATGACAAAATACATTTTTGTGACAGGCGGTGTGGTATCCGGCCTTGGTAAAGGCATCACGGCCGCATCCCTGGGACGGCTGCTGAAGGCAAGAGGCCTGAAGGTGGCCGCCCAGAAGCTGGATCCTTATATCAATGTGGACCCGGGAACCATGAGTCCCTATCAGCACGGCGAAGTCTATGTAACCGAAGACGGAGCCGAAACGGATCTGGATCTGGGGCATTACGAGCGGTTTATTGATGAAGACCTGAACAAATACTCCAACCTAACCACAGGCAAGGTCTACTGGAATGTACTGAATAAAGAACGCCGGGGCGAATACCTGGGCTCCACGGTACAGGTCATCCCCCACATCACCAATGAGATCAAGGAATTTGTCTACCGTGTAGGCAAGAAGACCAATGCCGACGTGGTGATTACGGAAATCGGCGGAACCATCGGTGATATTGAGTCTCAGCCTTTTCTGGAGGCAGTGCGTCAGATTTCTCTGGAGGTGGGCCGGGAAAACAGCCTGTTCATTCATGTGACCCTGGTTCCCTTCCTGCGGGGCTCCGACGAACATAAGTCCAAACCCACCCAGCACTCCGCAAAAGAACTGCAGGGCATGGGAATTAACCCGAATATTATTGTCCTGCGCTGTGATGAGCCGCTGGAGGAATCCATTTTCAAGAAGATTTCGCTGTTCTGTAATGTAAAACCCGACTGCGTCATTGAAAATATTACTTTGCCCAATCTCTATGAGGCGCCTCTCATGCTGGAAAAATCCAATTTTTCCGCCGTAGTATGCCGGGAACTGGGCCTGCAGACGCCTGAACCGGAGCTGGCCGAATGGACCCAGATGGTAGAGCGCATCAAGGCACGTCCCCACAGTGTCAATATCGGCCTTGTAGGAAAATATGTGGGCCTTCACGACGCATATTTGTCTGTGGCAGAAGCACTGCGACACGCAGGCTACTATCACAATACCCATATTGTCATCCACTGGATCGATTCGGAAGAGATCACTGCCCGGAACCGGGACGAAAAGCTGGCCGGCCTGGACGGGATCCTGGTTCCCGGCGGTTTTGGCGGCCGGGGCATCGAAGGCATGATCCTGGCAGCAGGCTATGCCAGGGAAAAGTGCCTTCCCTATTTCGGAATTTGCCTTGGTATGCAGATTGCAGTCATTGAATACGCCAGAAATGTGGTCGGTATCCCGGATGCCAACTCCGGCGAATTTGACGAGCTGTGCAAACACAAGGTCATTGATTTCATGCCCGATCAGAGCGATGAGATCGATAAAGGCGGAACCCTGCGGCTGGGCGCTTATCCCTGTGAGATCAAACCGGGAACCACCATGGAGCGCTGCTATGGCACCACCTCCATCAGTGAACGCCACAGACACCGCTATGAATTCAACAACGACTACCGGGATCTGCTTCAAAATGCCGGCCTGACCTTAAGCGGAACATCTCCGGACGGCAGGCTCATTGAAACTGTGGAGCTGGCAGAGCGCCCCTTCCATGTAGGCGTCCAATATCACCCCGAGTTCAAGAGCCGCCCGAATAAGCCCCATCCTCTCTTTAAAGGCTTTATCGGAGCAGCCCTAAAACATTCCACCCAGTCTGCAGCAGCGCAGGACTAACAGCTTAAAATCAGGAGGTCACAAATGAGTCTTGGAGAAGAATGTGGAGTATTTGGAGTTATGGCAGCAGAGCCCACAGATGTGGCAGGCGTTTCCTATTACGGATTGTACGCCCTGCAGCACCGGGGCCAGGAAGGCTGCGGCATTATAGTAAATGACGATGGAGTATTTTCTTCTTATAAAGATTTGGGGCTGGTCAGCGAAGTATTTTCAGCTGACACCCTGTCCCATTTTCCCCATGGAACCATGGCCGTGGGCCACGTCCGATACGGAACCACCGGCAGAAACAACCGAAACAACTGCCAGCCTATTCTGGTCAATCATCAGAAAGGAAAGATGGCCCTGGCCCACAACGGAAATTTGAGCAATGCAGCCCAGCTGCGAAGCGACCTGGAATTGTCCGGTGCCATTTTTCACACCACCAGCGACACCGAAACCATTGCCTACATCGTGACCCGGGAGCGATTGAAGACCCCTTCCATCGAGGACGCCCTCAGTGCAGCCATGAGTACCATCGACGGAGCCTATTCCCTGGTACTCATGTCTCCCCAGAAGCTCCTCTGCGCCAGAGACCCATACGGCTTTCGTCCTCTGTGCTACGGAAAAACTGCTGACGGCACATATGTGATAGCCTCTGAAAGCTGCGCATTGAAGGCTGTTGGCGCAGAATTTATTCGGGATGTGGAGCCCGGCGAAATTCTGGTGTTCAGCAAAAACGGCATTGTCTCCCGTAGGGAGCATTGCGGCAAGAAAGAAAAGAAGCTATGTATCTTTGAATACATTTATTTTGCAAGACCGGATTCTGTCATTGACCAGGTATCTGTCCACGCGGCCCGTGTCAGCGCCGGAAAAATTCTGGCAAAAACCCATCCGGCAGAGGCCGATGTGGTGGTGGGTGTGCCGGACTCGGGGCTGGATGCAGCCCTGGGCTTTAGCCAGGAGTCGGGTATCCCCTATGGGATCGGGCTCATGAAAAACAAATACATTGGCAGGACTTTTATTTCTCCCGGTCAGAGCACACGGCTGGACCAGGTGCGAATCAAACTGAGCGCCATTGAAGAAAGTGTAAAAGGAAAGCGGGTGGTCCTGATCGATGACTCTATCGTGCGGGGAACCACCAGCGGACGCATTGTGAAGCTCCTGCGGGAAGCAGGTGCCACAGAAATCCATATGCGTATTTCCTCCCCTCCCTTCCTTCATCCCTGTTATTATGGTACAGACATTGATTCTGAGGAGCACCTCATTGCCTGCCACCATTCTCCGGAAGAGATCGCAGAGATGATCGGAGCAGACAGCCTGGGCTATCTGCCGGCGTCAGAGCTGGGCGCTCTTACGGAAAACTGCCGCTACTGCAGCGCCTGCTTCACCGGTGAATATCCCACTGCCATCCCTACAGACACCAGAAAAGACCGGTTCGAGCAGAAGCTCTCCCAGGTCCGGAAATCAAGCAAAGCATAAAACGAGGTACCCTTATGGAATATAATAAAAAACTTATTTTAGAAGACGGACAAGAATATTATGGATACGCCTTTGGGGACACCTCCAGTAAGGTATGTGAGATTGTCTTTAACACTTCCATGGTGGGTTATCAGGAAATTCTCTCCGACCCCTCCTACACCCATCAGGCTGTGGTAATGACCTATCCCCTCATTGGCAACTACGGTATGGCAGAGGATGATTATGAAACATTTCTGCCTACCATAGGGGGGCTTATTGTGCGGGAATACAATGATCTTCCCTCCAATTTCAGAAGCGTTTCCACTCTTTCTGAAGTCATGAAAAAATATAAAATTCCCGGCATTTATGGGATTGATACCAGAAAGCTCACCCGCTCCATCCGGGATTTCGGCAGCCGCAAGGCGCTTCTGACAGATGCCTCAATCACTCTGGAAGAAGGCCTTAGAATGCTGAAGGAAACCGATATCCCCACCGATGCGGTTTTCATGGTAAGCTGCAAAAGTATTTGGTGTTCTCCCGCTCCTCAGGAAAAATATCATGTGGTAGCCATTGACTGCGGCATAAAAATGAATATCGTGCGTTCCCTCAATAAGCGGGGCTGCAAAGTTACCATTGTCCCCTGGAACACCTCTGCTGCTGTCATAGAATCCCTCTGTCCTGACGGAATTTTTATTTCCAACGGCCCCGGCGATCCTACCGATGTGCAGCCCCTCATTGAAGCCATCAAAGAGCTGCTGGGTAAATACCCTATCTTCGGCATCTGCCTGGGTCACCAGATTATTTCCCTGGCCTATGGGGCCAAGACCTATAAACTGAAATTCGGACACCGGGGAGGCAATCATCCGGTGCGGAATCTGGATACCGGAAAGATTGAAATCACTTCCCAGAACCACTCCTATGCGGTGGATACGGACAGCCTAGAAGGAACCGATTTGGTTGCAACCCACATTAATTTGTTGGATCAGACCATTGAAGGCGTGAAATGCGAAAGAGACCGTGTATTCAGTGTACAGTATCACCCGGAAAGTGCACCCGGTCCCCAGGACAGCGCCTACTTGTTTGACGATTTTATTCATCTGATGGAGGAGGAAAAGAGCCATGCCTAAAAGAACTGACATCAAAAAAGTCCTGGTCATCGGTTCCGGCCCCATTGTCATCGGCCAGGCTGCAGAATTTGACTACGCCGGTACCCAGGCCTGCCTTGCCCTAAAAGAGGAAGGCTACGAAGTGGTCCTGTGCAACTCCAACCCGGCCACCATTATGACCGATACTTCTATTGCAGATAAAGTATATATGGAGCCCTTGACCCTGGAATATATGGCAAAGATCATCCGCTACGAGCGGCCCGATGCCATCCTGCCCGGAATCGGCGGCCAGACCGGCCTGAACCTGGCCATGCAGCTGGAAAAGAAAGGTGTGCTGGCAGAGTGCCGGGTAGAATTGCTGGGAACCAAAAGCAGCAGTATCGAGCGGGCTGAAGATCGGGAACAGTTCAAGGAGCTGTGCGAAAGCCTGGGAGAACCGGTGCTTCCCTCTGACATTGCCACTTCCATAGAAGATGGCTTGAAGGTGGCAGAAAAAATCGGTTATCCGGTAGTCTTGCGTCCCGCCTTTACCCTGGGCGGAACCGGCGGCGGTTTTGCCGACAACGAGGCTGAATTTTTGCCCCTTATGAAAAATGCCCTGTCCCTCTCCCCGGTAAAACAGGTTCTGATCGAAAAGAGCATCAAGGGCTACAAAGAAATCGAATACGAAGTCATGCGTGACAGCAACGACACGGCTATCACCATTTGTAATATGGAAAATCTGGACCCGGTGGGTATCCACACCGGTGACTCTATCGTGGTCTGCCCCTCTCAGACTCTGACCAACAAGGAATACCACATGCTCCGGGACAGCGCCCTGAAAATCATCCGTGCTCTGGAGATCGAAGGCGGCTGCAATGTGCAGTTTGCTCTGGACCCGGGTTCCTTCCAGTATTATCTCATTGAGGTAAACCCCAGAGTCTCCCGGTCCTCCGCGTTGGCTTCCAACGCCAGCGGCTACCCTATTGCCCGGGTTTCTGCCAAAATCGGTGTGGGCATGACGCTGGATGAAATCCGGATTGCCAACACCCCGGCCTCCTTTGAGCCCACCCTGGACTATGTGGTAACCAAGATGCCTCGTTTCCCCTTTGACAAATTCGCCGATGCAAACAACTCCCTGAGCACCCAGATGAAGGCCACCGGCGAAGTCATGAGCATCGGCCGCACCCTGGAGGAAAGTCTGTTAAAAGCCATTCGCTCTCTAGAAATCGGCCTGTGGCATCTTTACAGCAAGAAATTTGACAGCATGAGCCACGAGGAGCTTCTGGACTATATTAAGATCGGCACCGATGACCGCATCTATGCCATGGCCCAGCTTCTGCGCCTGGGCTGCCCGGAAGAGGCTCTTGCAAAGGCTTCCGCCATTGACCCGTTTTTCATCCGCAAGCTGCAGAATATCATAGACCAGGAGCAGGAATTAAGATCCAATCCCGGAAGCACCAAGGTCCTGCGGAGCGCCAAGAAACTGGGCTTTTCTGACAAAGAAATTGCAGCACTCTGGGAAACCACAGAAGAGGACATCTTCCATGTCCGGAAAAAGGCGGGCCTTCTCCCCGTCTACAAGATGATCGATACCTGTGCCTCTGAGTTTGACAGCTACATCCCTTACTTCTACTCCACCTACGAGGAAGAAAACGAATCCATCGTATCGGATAAGAAAAAGGTCATCGTACTGGGCTCCGGCCCCATCCGTATTGGTCAGGGCGTGGAATTCGACTATTCCACTGTCCACGCAGTGAAGACCATCAAGGCCGCCGGCTTTGAAGCCATTATCATCAACAATAATCCGGAAACCGTATCCACCGACTACACCTGCTCCGACAAGCTCTATTTCGAGCCTCTCTGCGTGGAGGATGTCATCCATGTCATTGAGCTGGAAAGGCCCGTAGGCGTCATCGCAACCCTGGGCGGTCAGACTGCCATTAACCTGGCCCAGCCTCTCCATGAACGGGGCGTGAAGATCATCGGTACAGACTGCGCAGCTATCGAGCGGGCAGAAAACCGGGATGCTTTTGAAAAGCTCCTTTCTACACTGGGAATCCCCCAGCCCAAAGGCCAGGCCGTCACCACCATTGAGAACGGTATCAAGGCAGCCGAAGAAATCGGTTATCCGGTATTGGTAAGACCCAGCTTTGTCCTGGGCGGCAGAGCCATGCAGATCGTGGCCAAAGAAGAACACCTGCGCCACTACCTGAAAACGGCCGTAGAAATTGATGAAGACAAGCCCGTCCTGGTGGACAAATACATTCGCGGCAAAGAGGTGGAGGTGGACGCCATCTGTGACGGCCAGCAGGTATTTGTCCCCGGCATTATGGAGCTGGTAGAGCGGACCGGTATTCACTCTGGCGACTCCATCAGTGTATACCCCTCCTTCAGTATTTCCGAAAAGGTAAAAGCCACCATTCTGGAATACACCAAGAAGCTGGGCATCGGTATTGGTATTGTGGGACTGTTCAACATTCAGTTCATTGTAGATAAAGACGAAAACGTCTACATTATCGAGGTAAATCCTCGTTCCTCCAGAACAGTCCCCTTCCTCTCTAAGGCCACCGGCTACAGCCTAGTGGACATTGCTACCCTGGTCATTCTGGGCAAAAGCCTGGCAGAACAGGGCATTACGGAAATCTACCCCAAAGAGAAAGACCGCTATTATGTAAAAGTCCCCGCCTTCTCCTTCTCCAAGCTGAATGGCATGGACGCCTACCTCTCTCCGGAAATGAAATCCACAGGCGAAGCCATTGGCTACGATAAAAAGCTGCACCGGGCCATGTATAAGGGCATGATTGCCTCCGGCATCCGGGTGCAGAACTATGGTACCGTAGTGGTCACCCTGGCTGACGAGGACAAGGAAGAGGCTCTGCCTCTCATCCGCCGCTTCTACAACATGGGGTTTAACATCGAAGCCACCATCGGAACCGCCCTCTTCCTAAAAGAACACGGCATTCGCACCAGAATCCGCCGCAAGCTCAGCGAGGGCAGCGAAGAGATCCTGGACTCCATCCGGGCCGGATATGTCAGCTATGTCATCAACACCCGTGCCATTTTGTCCGGTGTACACTATGAGGACGGTATTGCTATCCGCCGTACCGCTTCCCAGAATAACATTACCATGCTGACCTCTCTGGATACGGTGGAAGTCCTTCTGGATGTACTGGAAGAAATCACCATCGGGATTTCCTCCATTGATGGCTGAATCTTGTCTTGATTTCATGGCCATGCTATAATCCTTTTAAGAGGAGGTGTTGTCATGGCTATGAAGAAGACCCATAATCAAATTGTTTTGCATAGGAACCGATTTCAGGCGGCAGCATACATTTTTCTTGTGATCCTGTCTGTGTTGGGGATCGTAGTGAACATTCAGACGCTCCTTTTTGAACCCGAAGACATCTGGTATACTTTGTTATATATTTTCATCCTCCTTTGCTATGCAATACTCGCACTGGGTCTGATGTATAACCTTCTTGTAGATGTTTGGAAATTAACCCTCACGCGGGATGGAATCATCTGCAAATACCTGTTTTCAACCAAATTTGTTCCCTGGGCCGACATTCAAGATTTTGGTCTTTCTTATTGGGTCACCAGTCGATCATTCGTCAAGTGGTATTATTTATATTTCTCCAAGGAAATGCTGAAGCAGACCTCTCCGCAGCAAAAAAAGCTCCGGGGACCTTGTATCAAACTTTTAATCTCTGAAGTATCTTCTTCCGAGATAAAAGAGCAGGTTCTTCCCTTCTGCGAACTGCGGACCAATTTGCTTCCTTTCATCGCAGAAAATGTATAACGTATCATAAAAGAGGTGCTAGCTCAATATAGGCAGCACCTCCCTTTTTCGGAACGCTTATTCATTTTCTTTCATAAATTTCCTTACCGCTTCTTCTCCCACGGCTCCGCTGCGGGCTCCCATGCGAAGGATCGCGTTGGCAGCAGCTCCGTTGGCAAATCTCCCGGTCTCCTGGATCTCCCAGCCCTGGGTCAGTCCGTACAAAAAGCTGGAGTTAAAGGTATCGCCCGCACCTGTGGTATCCACAGGCTTTACCGCATAGGCCGGTATCTCATATTCCGCTCCTTCAGGCGTCAGGATTGCGCAGCCCCGACTTCCTTTGGTAGCTACGATCATGCAGCCCAGATTTCTTAAAATATCCTGATAATCCTTGGAAATCTTCTCCCGCAGCTGCTCGTCTCCCTCTTCATTGACAAAGATCAGGCTGGCACGCTTTATGATCTCCCACTCAATTTCCCGGTCCTTTTCCTCTATCCGCTCCACATCCAGTACCAGCCTGGTATCCATGCTGCGAAGCCACTCCAGAAATCCCTTGGTATCCCGGAAATACTTCAGTTCTTCCAGGTTGGTATACACATACTCGGCAGATGCCAGAATCTCCTTCTGCTTTTCATCCGGCTCCACATTTGACTTCTGGGTAGGCACCACATAGATGATCCGCTCTCCGTCCTTGAGAAACAAAATACATTTTGTATCCGGCAGCGAATCGTCATAGCGGATCATATCCAGACGGATCCCCGCCTTTTCGCAGTCCTCCAGAATGAATCTCGTATTATCTCCGGAATTTACCGCATCCATGAGATATACGTTCAGGCCGTAGGACGCTGTGACTGCGGCAGCATTTCCGATCATGCCGCCTACTTTCCGATCCACGAACCGGGTCAGTGTTTTCTCCCCCAGCCTGGGCACATAATCCATCTCGTAATACTCATCAATACAGCTGGAACCGATCATTACTACTGTTTTTTTCTGCATTACTTTCCAAACTCCATCATTTTCTCTGCCAGCTTGCGCAGATCGTAATTATTTTCCTTCTCAATGATCTCCAGATAGCGCTCCGGCATGGAATCCACTCCGTTTAACGCACCCAGGATCCCGCCCACCATGGTAGCCACGGTATCCGTATCATCTCCAATATTTACAGCTGCGCAGATACCGTCCACGGTATTTCCCTTGGCAGCCACGCAAAGGCCGATTGCTGCAGGCACTGCCTCAACTGTCATAAGGCCGCATCCCACAGAATCCGCAATGGCATCGATAGCCTTGTCCAGATTCTCCGCTTCCTTGGCAACTTTTACGGCCCACTTGATTCGAGTTTCTACAGAAGGTCCCGCCAAAGTAAGAGCAGTCTCTCTTCCGATCTTGTCACCCCTGGCTGCTCCGTAAATAGAAGCCTCTACCACATCCTCCAGGGTTGCGCCCTCTTTCATGGCTGCGCTGGCTGCTGCCGCAATCGCCGCCGCTCCCGACAGAGCAATATTATTGTTGTGGGTCACTTTTCCCACAGTGATCACATAATCAATGGCTTTATCCACATCACCCATGCTCAACAGCGCAATGGGTGCAGATTTCATAGCCGCTCCGTTGCTGGCCTTGTTATTTTCGTTGGCCGGTACAAAGCCTGTCCGCACTACGGTCTCGCCCTTCAGCTCCATGACTCTGGCCCTGGTGGTGGGACCTGCAAATTTATCAAAAAACTCCGGCTTTTCCGCCCACTTCAGCAGGCCTGCCACAGCAGATTCCTCATCCACTTTACCAGCCTTCAAAATTTCTTCCAGAGCCACATAGGCAATGCTGAAATCATCTGTCACCTGTCCGGCTCTGTTTCCTCTGCCAAAGGTATCCATGGGCGGCTCCAAAAAATCTGTTACATATCCGCCGAACCTCTGGGCAATCTGCTGTCTGGTTCTGGTCTCTGTGGGTGCACCCATGGCATCTCCTGCTGCCGCTCCTAAAAGTCCTCCTAAAATTTTGTTGTACATGGTCCTTCTCCTTTCCAATCCACTCGTATGTATCTTCCTCTACAAAATTACCCTCAGCAAAAAACCCATGTGTTTTTCATAGCTGAGGGCAATTTTCCATCCAAGACATTAATGAAATATAAGTTCTCCCTGAAGCCAGATGACTCCCTTGAATCTGCGGCCAACCTGCGGCTCTCCCAACAAATCCTCTTTGTTGATGCAGATATCAAAGACCAGATCATGGCTCTCGATGGTCATGATATAAATTTCCTCTTTTGTATATGTGTTCTGCACCAGTTCCACCTGCAGAATCTCGCCCAGCACATTGTAGTGGTCACATTCTACTCCATAAGGCATGAAATAAGTGGAGACAATAGAGAAAATATCTTCCTTTGTAACCCGCTGGGAAAGCATGGAATACATATCCATATCCTCTAAGGTAAGGCTCTCTATGGCCTCTTCATCTCCTGCCCGGGCAGCCTGGATCATACGGGTCCTCTGGTAAATTGCCTCTGAGCTTTCTTCCTCCGTCAACTGTTCTTTCACAACCGGAAGCAGAATTTTTCCATCTGTAGACAGCCCGGAAAGCCGTAAAGTCACAGTGCATTTGGAAAGCTGGTTTCTTCGCTTTTCATGTAGGAAATCCGCCACATTCTGTACATAAAAGATCAGGGAAACACCCAGACTCAGATCATCGCAGACTCCTGCGTAGGACTCCTTCTCTGCGTGGCGCTCCACCACTACATCCTCGTAGTATTTCTCCTGGCTTCCTTCAAAGTATGGGTAGTAATACTCTCGCTGATACCGGTCCTGCTCATCATATTCCCCCCGCAGCACGATACCCATGCGCTTTGCGAAGGCCTTTTTTCGCTCTGAGAAATCCACTCCGCCTCTGGCTCCTGAAGTCCTCTCACTCTGATAGCTGTTTTCCACAAAATCCAGTAATCGGCTTAATTCCTCTTTATCTTTCATCTTGCTGAAACCAACTGCTCGTAAATATTCATGCACTGTCTTCACCTCCTTTTGCCATCACTTTTTATCCAGACATACACAAATTATCTACAAAGTTATCCACATTTTCCTGTGTTTATCCACATTATGTGAACTATTTCTTGGGGAGAAGTACCTTCATACCGCCCATATACGGCTGCAGCACCTGGGGAACAGTCACGCTTCCGTCTGCCTGCAGATGGTTCTCCAGATATGCGATCAGCATACGGGGCGGAGCAACTACGGTATTATTTAATGTATGCGCGAAATACTTGCCACTTTCCCCGTTTACACGAATTTTTAACCGGCGGGCCTGTGCATCACCCAGGTTAGAGCAGCTTCCTACCTCAAAATATTTCTTCTGTCTGGGAGACCATGCTTCCACATCAATGGATTTTACCTTCAGGTCAGCCAGATCACCGGAGCAGCACTCCAGAGTGCGAACCGGGATCTCCAGACTTCGGAACAGATCCACAGTATTCTGCCAAAGCTTGTCAAACCACATGGGGCTCTCTTCCGGCTTACATACTACGATCATCTCCTGCTTTTCAAACTGATGAATACGGTAAACGCCTCTTTCCTCGATACCGTGAGCACCTTTTTCCTTACGGAAGCAGGGAGAATAGCTGGTCAGTGTGTAGGGCAGCTTCTCCTCCGGAATAATGGTATCAATAAACTTACCGATCATGGAATGCTCGCTGGTTCCGATCAGGTACAGATCCTCGCCCTCGATCTTATACATCATGGCATCCATCTCTGCAAAGCTCATAACGCCTGTTACCACATTGCTGCGGATCATGAAGGGGGGAACACAGTAGGTAAAGCCACGGTTGATCATGAAATCACGAGCATAGGAAATCACTGCAGAATGCAGTCTTGCAATATCTCCCATCAGGTAATAGAATCCATTACCTGCAACCTTTCCTGCGCTGTCCAGGTCGATTCCGTCAAAGGACTCCATGATCTGTGTATGATATGGAATCTCAAAATCCGGCACTGCCGGCTCACCATATTTCTGAACTTCTACGTTTTCACTGTCATCTTTTCCGATGGGTACGCTGGGGTCAATGATGTTGGGGATAGTCATCATGATCTTCAGAATCTTCTCATCCAGCTCTTTTTCCAGCTTCTCCAGTTCAGCCAGGCGGGCAGCATCTGCAGCAACCTGCTTCTTTACCTCTTCTGCCTCTTCTCTCTTGCCCTGTCCCATCAATGCACCGATCTGCTTGGATAATTTATTTCTCTCTGCACGAAGGTTGTCCGCCTCCTGCTGAGCACTTCTTTTCTGTGCATCCAGTGCAATTACCTCATCCACCAGACCCAGCTTTTCATCCTGAAATTTCTTTTTAATATTCTCTTTTACCAGTTCCGGATTCTCCCGGACAAATTTCATATCTAACATTTTTACTCCTCCTGTACGTTTGTACACATTTGTCTAGTCTCAATCATATAACAGCTTTTCCCTTTTTTCAAGCCTTGTTTTTCGCCTGTTCCAGGGCCTTTTGCTCCTCCTTTGAAAGTGGAGTCTCGCAGCTTCCGTCTTTGATTTCCTTTATATAGGAATAGCTGCCGTCCCGGGAATATACAGAGTTCAAAATAAATCCATTATCCTTCTGATCCAGCAGCACCAGGGCATAACTGAGCTGTCCGCTCAAATCAAAAAAGGCATCGTATTTTACCACTCCCATCTTCTGAAAGGCAAGCCTCTGGTTCCTGCGAAGATTAATAATTTCCTCCCTGGTCATACCCAGAAGCTTCTCCACTCCATCCACTTTGTCCAGATACTTCAAAATCGTATCCTCCAGAGACTCTGCATCCTGTCCTCTGGTAAACCGGTCATACTTCCGAGCCAGCTTTTTTAGTTTACATAATGTAACAATGTTCAAAATCAATACAATTAACAGCAGAATAACCACAGCACCTATGATATAAATCAAGTCGATGCCTGTATTCTCATAAATCATTTCTGCAATTGGACTTCCCACGGTATTCTCCTCCTGTTGTACTTTTTCCCTTCACTCATCAGTCTCCCACAGCTTATGAGCCGGATGCCTGCGAAATCAGATCAATGATCCGCTCCAAATCTTCTCTGGAATAATATTCGATTTCAATCTTTCCTTTATTATTTGCCTTGTAATGAATGGATACCTTGGTTCCAATGGCTGCTTTCATCTTCTCTTCCAGGTCTGTATATACGAACTTGTGTTCGATTTCTGTTTTCTTTCTTTCCTGTTTTTCCTTCTGCATGCTCTTTACAAGCTTTTCTACTTCCCGCACGCTCAGTTTTTCATCAAATACTTTCACAGCGGTAGCTGCCTGAAGCTCCAAATCCTCAATCGACAGAAGGGCCCGGGCATGTCCGGTGGATAACATATCATCTATTACCATCTGCTGCACTCTCTCATCCAGCTTCAGCAGACGCATGGAGTTGGTAACTGCAGTACGGCTCTTGGATACGCGCTCTGCCACTTCATCCTGCTTTAAATTAAACTCATGGATCAACCTCTTATAAGCCAGCGCCTCTTCAATAGGATTCAGGTTTTCCCGTTGAATATTCTCAATCAGAGCAATTTCAACAACCTCCAGATCCGTATATTTTCTTACAATAACAGGAACTTCCTTCAAGCCGGCCATTTTTGCAGCCCGCCACCTTCTTTCACCTGCAATAATTTCATAAAATCCGTTCTTTTCCTGAACCAGAAGCGGCTGCAGAACGCCAAACTGCTTAATAGAATCTGCCAGTTCCATCAATGCATCTTCATCAAACTGCTTTCTGGGCTGTTCCTTATTAGGACCCACTTTGGAAATTTTCACTTTCATTTCCACGGGTTTTTCTACAACCTTTTCTACAATTTTCTCAACAACGACTTCCTTTACTTCCTTTTGAGCGGAAGGTTTCGGATTTGTATTCGGAATCAAACTATCCAATCCTTTTCCAAGGCCACCTCTTTTCACAGCCATCTTTATAATTCTCCTTCTCTATTAATTACTTCTTGTGCTAAAAGTCTATAACTCTCTGCTCCGGTTGACTTCGGGTCATATACAGTAATGGGTAATCCATGGCTGGGCGCCTCCGCCAGCCTTACATTTCTTGGAATAATAGTTTTGTAAATTCTCTGTTGCAGATTATTCTTTACATTCTCCACTACCTGCAAAGACAGATTTGTTCTGGCATCATACATGGTAAATACCACGCCTTCCATGGCCAAATCCGGATTTAACCGTGCTTTTACCAGATTTACGGTGTGAATAAGCTGGCTCAAGCCCTCCAAAGCATAATATTCGCACTGGATCGGTACCAAAACAGTGTCTGCCGTTGTCATGGCATTAATAGTCAACATATTCAAAGAAGGCGGGCAATCAATGATAATATAATCATAATCATCTCTTATTTCCTTTACTGCCTTCTGCAAAATATACTCTTTTTCTGAAATACCGATTAATTCAATCTCCGCAGCTGCCAGATCCACGTTTGACGGAATTAAGTATAAATTGTCGAAATCTGTTACAATTACGGACTCTTCAATGGAACATTCTCCTAAGATCAAATCGTAAACAGTCAATTCTACACTGTTTTTGTCCACACCCAGTCCGCTGGTGGTATTTCCCTGGGGATCAATATCAATAGTTAAAACCTGTTTTCCTGCTTCTGCCAATGCAGCTGACAGATTAATGGCAGTTGTAGTTTTGCCAACTCCACCTTTTTGATTTGCAATTGCTATAATTCTTCCCATTTGTATTCCTCTCAAATTGACAATCGAAGG
>JAFTZF010000043.1 GCA_017464645.1 Lachnospiraceae bacterium
ACTGGACTGCATCAAGTTTAAACTGTTTGTCATAGTGCTTTGCCATAATGAGATCCTCCTTCAGTGCGGTACCTACATTATACCATGATTTTTCTAATAAGGAATTCTCATTTTGACTTTTACTAGTTATATTCTAACACCACATCTGCAGCATCAATATCATGACTAGAAATATTACACTCTTCACAATCATGTGTAGCATCAGACGCTAATACCACATCCGAGAACACTAGGAACCCATTAATGAAACGCACAACAAACCACTCATTATATGTCTTTTAAATTTATACATAACTTGCCTTCTCTCCAAACCGAATATACCCCCAGGATAAATTTTCCCCACATCTTTTGCCTGTTTTTGTATTTTAATTTTATCACATTTTAACTCTATACGAAATTATTTTTTAACAATTCATTTTTATTTCTTTTATTCTCTGTTTTTTAAAAGTCCGAATGTTTCATGTGATTCTAATTTGGCTCTTGATTTTGGTTCGGTCAACCGATATAATGATAGCACGGAGGTGGCACAAATGTATCTGAATGATTTATTGAGAGAAAAGCAAATGTCAAAATATCGACTTGCAAAAGAAAGCGGCATTCCGCAGACTACCATTATCGATATCTGCTCCGGAAAGGCTCGTATTGAAAAATGCTCTGCTGACACCATATACAAAATCGCGAAAGCATTGCAAGTCTCCATGGAAAGCTTGATCGAACAAGAAATGCAAGTCCGTGCGATCACTCCAAAAAGGATTTCCTTTGAAGTATACAAAAGCAACGTATGCCATTTTGTAAAAGATAAAGGCGATATTGATTTTATTCTTGAGGTCCTGTCTACTGATGAAATCCGGGCTTTATATGATCGGAGATGGTATGCTGAATCCTTTTATCTGCTTGCCATGGTAGATTATCTTTCAAAAGAGAACAATGTCCCCATTTGTACCAATTACAACGACATTCGTTCCCAGCGTTTGCCAGAACCTCTCTATCCTGCAGGTGCCGTTCTTTCGGACGCAGCCATGAAAACACATAAATACCGTGAAGAGTGTATGAAAGATGCGATTCCAGAATTTTTAAACTTCAACATCGTAGAAAGTGAGGTCAGAAATGTCTACTAATATCGCTTTTACCAAAGAAAATCTGGATTATTGTTTAAGTAAGTTAGCAAAAGAATTTCGAAAACTGAACGGTACAAAGGCACCTGCAGAAATCATCCTGATGGGCGGAGCCGCTGTCCTTGCAAATTATGGTTTTCGCGATATGACCTACGATATTGATGCACTTATTTGTACATCTTCCTCAATGAAGGATGCTATAAATAAAGTCGGGGATGAGCTGGGCCTTCCAAGCGGATGGCTGAATTCGGATTTTACAAAAACAAAATCCTACTCTCCCAAGTTATTGCAATACTCCAAATATTATAAACGTTTTGGCTATGTATTAGATGTTCGTATGATTTCAGGGGAATACTTAGTAGCCATGAAACTTATGTCCGGCCGGCAGTATAAAAATGACATATCAGACGTGGTTGGTATTCTTCGAGAGGAGCAAGAACGCGGAAAGCCTCTGTCTCTGGAAAAGATAAAAACAGCTGTTTGCAATCTTTATGATAGTTGGGATAATCTACCGCAAAACTCCATAGAGTTTATTACAGAAATTATGCAAGGCCAGCAGCTGGAAGTTTTATATCAACACCATCGTAACGCGGAAATAGCAGCCAAAACATCTTTGATTGATTTTGAAAAAAGATATCCCGGCGTTACAAACACAGATAATGTAAACGACATTATCAATAGTTTAAAAAAACGCAAAGAAAAAGGAATTTAACAAACAGGCCCCATCAAAAAGGCCGATGAAAATCTTCTCATCGACCTTTTCTTCATTTAAACTCAAAACAGAAACGCCGTCTCTTTCTTTCCCTCAGCAAATCACAACTACTCTCCTGGGCGTCGTTTGCGCCGGGATACTGCGGGTGCTGTTGGTGTAAATCACCAGCAGTGTGTGATTTTCCGGGCAGCAGCGGCAGTTCTGGCCATTTCCGGTTGTGATCTGGGTACGGGGTCCCATCTGCAGCCGCAGGGTATTATCTGCAGAAACCAGATTTCGGTTAAACAGGCCGATAAAGACCTGATCACCGGGCTGAAGCACCGCAATGATAAGTGCCCTGTACTGAGGCGGGTAGATCAGCGGCACCGGCGCGTTAAAGTCATAAAAGGCTGCGATCCGCATACCTACCTGGAGTGTACGGCTGTCCACCACCAGGGTGTCTGCAGTCAAAAGAACGTTGACCGTTCCCTGATCCGTGCGAAGAGAAATCATCCGTTCGCAGCAGTCCCGCTCCTGGTTTGTAATACGGGTAATCGTTCCAATCACAGTTGCATAAGTGGGCATAGGAAAAACTCCTTTTTCCTTTCAGTGTATGCAGTTTCCCGGAGACTGACAGATGCTTTCCGAGAAAAATATTTTTCCTATTTTTCTTGAAATAAGGTATTGACATTTCCTTGGAAGTTTAGTAGAATAGCATTTGTTCGCAGGAGTGGCGGAATGGCAGACGCGCAGGCTTCAGGTGCCTGTAGTCGCAAGGCTGTGTGGGTTCAAGTCCCATCTCCTGCACGATTAGAAAAGCCTTACACAGATTGGTGTAGGGCTTTTTATATTCTATCCTATTTTCAGAAAGGACTTTTATCATAGATGAGATTTGAAGAATTTGAACTCAGCCCCAAGATCCTTCGGGGTATTCAGGCCATGGGCTATGAGGAGGCCACTCCCATCCAGGCCCAGACCATTCCGGCTCTTTTAGAGGGCCTTGATATTATCGGGCAGGCTCAGACCGGCACCGGTAAAACGGCAGCCTTTGCCATTCCTGTACTGGAGAAGATCGACCCGTCTGATAAGCATCTGCAGGCGCTGATCCTCTGTCCCACCCGGGAGCTGGCCATTCAGGTGGCCGGGGAAATTCGCAAGATTTCCGCTTACACCCACGGCATCAAGCTGCTTCCGGTGTACGGCGGCCAGGACATCAACAAGCAGATCCGTTCCCTGAAGGGCGGTGTCCAGATCATTGTGGGCACGCCGGGACGAATCATGGATCATATGCGCCGCCACACCATCAAAGTGGACAGGATTCACACAGTGGTGCTGGATGAGGCGGATGAGATGCTGAACATGGGCTTTCGGGAGGATATCGAAACCATCCTGAAGGACACCCCGCAAGATCGGCAGACGGCCCTCTTTTCCGCCACCATGCCCCAGCCCATTCTGGACATTACCAACCAGTATCAGCGGGATGCTCAGATGATCAAAGTGGTCAAAAAAGAGCTGACCGTCAAAAATATTGAGCAGTACTATTTTGATGTGCGGCCCAAGAACAAGGCAGAGCTTCTCTCCCGGCTGCTGGACATGTACAATCCTCACCTTTCCATTGTTTTTTGCAACACCAAGCGGATGGTGGATGAGCTGACTGCCGAGCTGCAGAACCGGGGCTATTTTGCTGAAGGGCTCCACGGCGACCTGAAGCAGCAGCAAAGAGACCGGGTCATGGAGGCTTTCCGCAAGGGTAAAGCCGAGATTCTGGTGGCAACGGACGTGGCTGCCCGGGGCATTGATGTGGACGATGTAGACATTGTATTTAACTATGACCTGCCTCAGGATGACGAATATTATGTGCACCGCATCGGTCGGACCGGCCGCGCAGGCAAAAAAGGTCTGGCTTTTACCTTTATTTTCGGCAAAGAAGTCTATAAACTGAAAGAACTGCAGCATTACTGCAAGACCAAGATCCTGGCCCGGCCGGTTCCGTCTCTTTCCGACGTGAACCAGACCCGTATGGAGCATCTGTTCCGGGAAGTTGGAGACCTGATCGAAAACGAGGATCTGAAGCCCTATCTGCGGGTTTTAGAGCGCCAGTTGAACGAAAACGACTACACTGCCATGGACGTGGCTGCAGCCTTGCTGAAGCTCCATCCCATCTCCAAGGACCTGGCTCAGGCGGATACACTGCCTGACAATCTGGTGCGGGATGCCTCCGGCGCAGAATCAGGCATGGTTCGGCTGTTTATTAATATCGGCCGGAACCAGGGCATCACCCCCGGCAACATTGTGGGGGCTATTGCAGGGGAATCCGGCATTCCGGGCAAGGTCATCGGAGCCATTGATATGCATGACAAATTCACCTTCGTAGATGTGCCTGCAGACCGAGCAAAGGTGGTGCTGCGAGCCATGCAGAACGTGAAGATCCGCGGAAAATCCGTTCGCATGGAGCGAGCCAGCCAGAAATAGGCCCTGTCACATCCAGCTGTTTTATCACTAAGAATTTATACAAAGGAAGTCTATATTATGAAGGAAAAGAACTATAGGGAAATCGTGGGTATCCTATCCCTGTCTCTTCTCATCACCGCAACCATGTCCATCTCCGGCTGTCTGCCGGAAATGCTGGAAGAATTTTCTGACTATTCCCGGTCTGCTGTGGAATCCCTGCTTTCCATTCCTGCATTTTCCATGATGCTGGTGATTGCTGCTACGCCCCTTCTTCTGCGCTATCTGAAGGAACGGCATATGATCGTTGCAGGTCTTCTCATTACCGGCATTTCGGGAATCCTTCCCGCTTTTGTTGGCTCCTATCCGGTGCTTCTGGCCTCCCGTATTTTCATGGGTGCAGGCATCGGTCTGATCAACACTAAGGCGGTAAGTATGATCGGCGAGCGTTTTTCCGGCAATCTGCGACAAAGGCTCCAGGGCATCCGCTGCTCCATGGAAACCTTAGGGCAGGCATGTCTGACCTTCATTGCCGGCCAGCTGCTGGTTCTGGGCTGGAGATATACATTTCTCATTTACGGTCTGGCTTTTGTGATCCTGCTTTTGTACCTGGCCTTCGTACCTGACGCAAAGCCCGCCCAGGCAGATGACCCACAGGCTCCTGCCGGCAGACGCAGGCTTACCAAAGAAGAGTGGAAATTTCTTTTCCCCAACATACTTCTGGGTACTTTTGTAGTGTCTGCCATCACAGCCATTTCCCTGCGGCTGCCCAATCATGTGGTTGCTTCTTCTCTGGGAAGTTCTGTAGAGGGCTCTACCGTGTTAAGCATCTCTGTCCTTGCCGGATTTGCAGGGGGACTGTTCTTTGGAAAATTGCTGCAAAAATTAAAAACGATCCTGTTGCCCCTTTCCATGGGACTGGTTACTGTGGGGCTGATCACCATTGCCCTGGCAAACAGCTTGATGATCGCCATGCTGGGAGCTGTTTTGTGCGGTTGCTTTTCCACCATCACAGTTTCCTCCACCTTTAACCGGCTGTCAGATCATCTGCCGGTGGAAACGCTGGACAAGGCCAATTCCATGCTTCTGATGGGCTGCAATCTGGGTGGTTTTATGACGCCCTATCTTCTGCAGGCAGTAGGTTTGATCAATCCCCAATTATCCGCAGGTTTCCTGGCCTACGCCCTGTTGTACGGGATCCTCTCCATAGGATTTTTCCTGAATCTGGCCCGGCCCTCTCTGAAAAAGAGATCCTGTTGATACAAAAGTCGCTGCACCTTTGATCGGAGTGCAGCGACTTTTTATTTGGAATAAATTCACGGCATATACCAATAGGAATTGAATCCATAGAGATAGGTGCGGGCGCCCTTAGGCATTTGTGTTAATGCATGAAACACAGTGTAATAATCTCCGGCTCCCATTGGTATGGAAAACGCCCCGATGGAACCCAACAGTGTGAATTGCGGGCAAATGAGAAAAATGAGGAAGGGGACAAATCCAAACACCAGATTTGGAAGCATTGACATAAATATAAATCTCGCTTTACTCATGTCCTCCGGTCCTACCACAAACAACATACCGTTTTTGTAATTCGTGTACAGATACACATCTTCTTTAAAACAGATCCCATGTAATATTTCATGGGGAAAAGCCAGGAGTAATGCAATGATACAGCCCCAAATCTGAAAGCCTTCCCGGCCACCACGCCAAAATAAAACAGGCATTATCACAAGATATATTCCCAGCGCTATGCCATTGGCAAATAAGCTCAGTTTCTTTGGATCTTCCGCTTCTTTGAATTTTACAGCTCCGGGCTTGTGCTCCCCATGAGGAAGAGATTCCACATTTCCGTCAAATTTCTTCTTGTAATGTAATCTCACCTTTCTGTTACCCTCCCTTTGCTGTTTTGATCTCTCACACCTGAATTACCCGGTGACCTGCTGCCTTCAGCAGCCGGTTCATGATGGCCGAACCGATCTTTGCATCCGCAAAAGACTCAGAATAAATACAGGTCACTTCTGTTTCGTCAAATTCCCGCAGTACCTCATACAGATGCATGGCGATTTGCTCCTCCTGCATACGGGATCCTACACATTTGATGAGTCCGCCGGGATACAGGTCCTTGGACTCTTCGGTGGCAATGATACCTGCCTTTCCGCCTTCTGTCTCGCAGGCCTGCACCAGTTCCTTAATTTTCTCCACCACCGCCTGAGTGCCTCCCTCTATAATGGTCAGCTCCGCTTTGGGCGCATAGTGGCGGTATTTCATGCCGGGCGCCTTGGGCTTCAAGCCGGACTCCGGAGAAATAATCGCTTTGTCCACGGATACGGCTCCAATGGCTTCTGTCAGCATCTCCCGGGTGATGATACCCGGCCGCAGGATCACCGGCTCCCGCACACTCACATCTACAATAGTAGATTCCAGACCAATGACTGCCTGACCTCCATCCAGGACCATTTCAATGCGTCCATCCAGATCCTCCATCACATGAGCAGCTGTGGTGGTACTGGGCCGACCCGACACATTGGCGCTGGGCGCTGCCACAAATCCGCCTGCCGCCTGAATAAAAGCCGTTGCAATGGGGTCGCTGGGCATACGAACTGCAACGGTGGCCAGTCCTCCTGTAGTGGTATCCGGCACTTTCTCATTCTTCTTGAAGATCAGAGTCAGCGGGCCCGGCCAGAAAGCCTCCATCAGCTTCTTCGCCTGCCCCGACACTTCTGACGCGATTTCATACACGTCCTCTTTGCGGGCAATATGCACGATCAGCGGATTGTCCGAAGGACGTCCCTTGGCTGCATATATTTTCCTGGATGCATCGGGGTTCAGGGCATCTCCGCCCAGGCCATACACCGTCTCTGTAGGGAACGCCACCAGGCCTCCCTCTTTGATGATCCGGCCCGCCTCCTGCAAGATCCCGCTATCCAAATTGGCAGAATCCAGCTTTCTTAACTTGGTCTCCATCCTCTATCTCCTCATAAACAAACAAGCTGCTGCAAAGCACCAGGTGTTCTGCAGCAGCTCGCGTATCTCTACTTAATATTCACTCCGGTACAGGGTCACTGTACCACAATCCCGGGTCTTTTTCAAGTCTATAACCCGCTGATTGACGCTTCCCCGGTACTGCAAAGTCAAATCCCGCTGGGCCTGAATGTAGGGGCCATCCACCAGCAAATCTGCCAGAGAAAGCAGTTCTCCCACTGCCGGCCGCTCCTGGGCCATTTTTTCCAGGGCTTCGTAGGTGTAGCCGGAATAAATCATCAGATGCTTTTTCATACCTTTGATTTCCCGGGCCAGCTCTGCCAGAGCCTCCGGCTGGGCAAAAGGCTCGCCGCCGGAAAAAGTTACACCACTTAAGATGGGATTTTCTTTTAAAGGAAACAAAATCGTTTCTCTATCTGCATAAGACCCGCCTTCAAAATCGTGGGTCTGAGGATTGTGACAGCCCGGGCAATGATGGGGGCACCCCTGGGTAAAGATCACATACCGAAGGCCCGGCCCATCCACAATGGAATCTGTCACAGTTCCGCTGATCTTAAGCTCCCAAGCCATGCTTTACTCGGTCCCTCTCTTCTGCACGTTTCGCATTATTGAAACGGTCGGTGGTTCCCACCAGATATCCGGTGATTCTGCGAATCCGATCAAATTTTACGTTTTCTCCTACATTTCCTTCTACTGCAACAACTTTACCTGTCATTTGTCTTCTCCTTTCTCTTTTTCAAATTCGGTTTCTCTATGATCACAAGCCTCCAGGGCTCTTATTTTTAGTATCTGGGCATATCCGGGTAGCGCTTGCGCAGCTCACGCAGCTTCTCTACAGAGATGGACTCGCCTTCTCTTCTGCCGCAGCGGGGGCATACATCATCGATCACGCCTGTATAACCGCAAACCGGGTCTCTGTCTACCGGGTGGTTTACGGAGCCATAGCCGATACCTGCTTCCTTCATGCAGCGGATCACGGACTCAAATGCTTCCGGATTCTTGGCAATATCGCCGTCCAGCTCTACATAGCTGATGTGGCCTGCATTGGTCAGTGCATGATAAGGTGCCTCTGTCTGGATCTTCTTGAAGGCCTGGATCGGATAGTAAACCGGCACATGGAAAGAGTTGGTGTAATAATCTCTGTCTGTGATTCCCGGAAGAATACCGAAGCGCAGCTTATCAATGCGAACGAAGCGGCCGGATAAGCCTTCTGCCGGTGTTGCCAGCAATGTGAAGTTCAGGCCTGTCTTCTCAGACTCCTCGTTCATCTTCTTACGCATGTAGCCGATGATCTCCTGACCCAGTTTCTGGCTTTCTTCGCTTTCGCCATGGTGCTTGCCGGTCAAGGCCACCAGGGTTTCTGCCAGTCCGATAAAGCCTACGCTCAAGGTACCGTGCTTCAGCACTTCTGCAATGGAATCATCCATATCCAGATCATCGGAATCGATCCAGATACCCTGTCCCATCAGGAAGGGATAGTTTCTGCACTTCTTGCCGCACTGAATCTTAAAACGGTGCATCAGCTGACGGCAGCAGAGTTCAATGCGCTTGTCCAGAATTGTATAGAACGCATTCATATCGCCCTTTGCCATAATACCAATACGGGGCAGGTTGATGGATACGAAGCTTAAGTTACCGCGTCCGCAGGTCACTTCTCTGCTGGGATCATGATGGTTACCCATAACACGGGTTCTGCAGCCCATGTAAGCAACCTCGGTGTTATAGTCACCCTCTTTGTAGTACTGCAGGTTGAAGGGCGCATCAATAAAGCTGAAGTTGGGGAACAGCCGCTTTGCAGAGGTCCGAATCGCCTGACGGAACAGGTCGTAGTTGGGATCCTCGGGATTGTAGTTAATGCCCTCTTTCACCTTAAAGATCTGTACCGGGAAAATAGCGGTCTCGCCATTGCCCAGGCCTGCCTCGGTAACAGAAAGCAGGTTGCGGATCACCATGCGTCCCTCAGGTGAGTGGTCGGTTCCGTAGTTGATGGAACTGAAGGGAACCTGTGCTCCTGCACGGGAGTTCATGGTATTTAAGTTGTGGATCAGTGCTTCCATAGCCTGATAGGTAGCACAGTCAGTCTCATTGTATGCCATCTCTACAGCGCACTCATGAGCCTTTAAGATCATCTCTCTGGAAGCGTGAGGTGCAGGCTGATCCTGCAGCCAGTCTGCCATCTTCTCGCCATAAGCCTCGGCTGTTCCGATAGAAATATCGGTTCCAATGGCTTTCTTCATCTCTGCCACACACTCTTCGGCTTTCTCTTCGGTTAAATCAAACTTGATCACCAGATATTTGTCCAGCGCCTTGTAGTATTCCTTGCGGAAGGTGCTGGCTACACCCTGTGCCATGGCATAGTCGAAGTTGGGTACGGACTGTCCGCCGTGCATCTCGTTCTGGTTTGCCTGGATCGCGATACAAGCCAGAGACGCATAGCTCTGAATGGATTTGGGCTCACGGATATAGCCATGTCCTGTACAGAATCCATCCTTGAACAGTTTTATCAGATCGATCTGACAGCAGGTCTCTGTCAGCATATAGAAGTCTTTGTCATGAATATGTATGTCACCATTGATATGAGCAGCTGCAATATCCTTGGGGAGGATATAGTTGTCCACGAAATAGTTGGCTCCCTCGGAACCGTATTTCAGCATGGTACCCATGGAGGTGTCTGCATCAATATTAGCATTCTCTCTCTTAATATCTGCGTCTGCTGCGCTGGTAAAGGTCAACTCCTGGTAAATCTTAACCAGGTCTGCTTCAGATTTACGAACTTTGGTGTGCTCCGCACGATAAAGGATGTACGCCTTGGCTGTCTTTGCAAAACCAAAGGCGATCAGCTTCTCTTCCACAATATCCTGTACCTGTTCTACGGTGGGAATCTCTCCCTTCGGAATCGCATCTACGATATCCGCGATCAACTGGTCAAACTGCAGCGGTGAAATAGCCTCTACCTGAGCAGCAATATTGGCTTTCTGTACAGCATCGCGAATTTTCTGTACATTAAAAGGTACCGGCGTACCGTTTCTCTTTTTAATAATCTCCGGGCACAGGCCCAACGTCTGTTCACTCATAAAAATCCCCTTCTGTAAATACTAGATATTGTGTGTGTTTTTCTCAGCTACACCATATACAGTATCACAGAAGGGGTCCTATTGCAAGACGTTTTTTTACTTTCTCTACACTTTTTTAAATACGCATCTTTTATAACGCCTGTTCTTTTCGATATTCCCGTAAAAGCCGACGAAACTTCCATACAAATAAGGACGTGGTAGTAGCCGCCGCAAGGGTGTCTGCCACCGGCTCTGCAAGAAACACTGCAAACACCTTATTTTCAAAAAAGCCCGGCAGAATATAGATCAGCGGAATCAGTACGAGAATCTTTCGGAACAGGGCCAGAAACAGGGAGATCTTCGCCTCTCCGATAGCCACAAAAGTCTGCTGGCAGGCGATCTGGGCACCCATAGCAAAGGACATACCCATATAGATCTGAATGGCCCAGGATGCATAGGTAATCAGCTCCCCATCATTAGAAAACAGAGAGGGGAACAATCCCGGGGCTATCCTTATGATTCCCCATACCGCCAGAGATGCGCACAGAGCACTGATAAAGAGCAGCCGAAAAGCCACCTTTACCCGATCCAGCTGCCTGGCTCCGAAATTGTAACTGATAATCGGCTGGGCACCCTGAGCCAGTCCCTGCAAAGGCAGGTTACACAGCTGCATACAGCTGGCTAAAATGGTCATGGAACCTACCGCAATATCGCCTCCGTATTTCTGCAAAGAGGTATTAAAGCAGATATTCAAAAGACTCTCCGTGCTGGTCATGATAAAAGGCGACAATCCCAGGGCCAGCACCGGCAGAATCACTGATGCCTGCACACGCATATATTTCTTCCGGATCCGCAGAATGGTGTCCTTGCCAAATAAAAATTTCAGTACCCACACCGCCGAAACTGTCTGAGCCAGAATGGTGGCCAGGGCTGCCCCTTGTACTCCCATGTTAAATCCAAAGATGAAGATGGGATCCAATACAATATTGACAACTGCACCGATAACAGTGGTCAGCATACTGATCTTGGTAAATCCCTGGGTGGTAATAAAGGCATTAAGGCCCAGGGAAAACATAACCGAAACGGTACCCAGCACATAAATATTCAAGTAGTCCAAAGCATAGGTAATGGTATCTTCGCTGGCTCCGAACAGGTACAACAGATCCTCGCTGTACACCCGAAAGCCCACTGTCAGCACCAGGGCAAAGATCAGCAGCATGACAAAGCAGTTGCCCAGGATCTTTTCTGCACCTTCCTGGTCCTGCTGCCCCATTTTAATGGATGCCTGAGGCGCTCCGCCCATACCGATCAGACTGGAAAAAGCCGTGATCAGCATAAGTACCGGAAAACAAAGGCCAAGCCCTGTCAATGCCAGGGCTCCCTCTTCCGGAATATGACCGATATAGATCCGGTCCACAATATTATAAAGCATATTCACCACCTGGGCCGTGATGGTTGGAATGGCCAGCCTGATAAGCAGCCGTCCCACTCTCTCCGTCCCCAGTGGGTTCTTCTGTTCTTCCATAAACGCTTCCTTCTTTTCTTTATTCCTCTCAAAAAAGTACCTTTCAGCTACTGGGCCAGACGGTAAATCTTCTCCATATCCGCCTTGTCCAGCACCTTAAATCCGCCGATAGTGCGGGTATCCATAAAGCTGCACTTGTAAGCCAGCTCCTTGAACTGTTCTTCTGTCAGTGTATAGCCCAGTTCTCCAATAGTCACAGGCATCTTAATAGAGCGGAAGAAATCCTCCATAGCTTCAATACCGGCCAGAGCTGTCTCCTCGGGATTCTCTTTATTCTCAGCAAGGCCCATGACATTCACTGCAAATTTCACAAAGCGGGCCGCATCCTCTTTGTACACATAGCGGGCCCAGGCACCCCACACTGCAGAAAGTCCGGCTCCGTGTGCCACATCAAAGAGTCCGCCCAGCTCATGCTCCAGCTGATGGCAGGCCCAGTCACCCTTGCGGCCACAACCGGTCAGTCCGTTGTGGGAAAGGCTGCCTGCCCACATGATTTCTGAGCGGGCATCGTAATTCTCCGGGTCTGTCAACAGGATCTTTGCATTGTTCATCATAGTGCACAGCAGGCCCTCTGCTATGGAATCCACCAGCTCCGTATCGGTCTCATGGGAGAAATACCGCTCCATGGTGTGCATCATAATGTCCACGCAGCCGCACATGGTCTGGTACTCCGGCAGTGTATAGGTCAGCTGCGGATTTAAGATTGCAAACTTGGGACGGCTTAAATTGCTCTTGGCACTGCGCTTCAGCCAGCCCTCTTCGTTGGTCACAACAGAGGAATCACTCATCTCACTGCCTGTGGCAGCCATGGTCAGTACCACACCCAGAGGGGCACACGCGGACGGCTGGCGCTTTTTCAGATAGAAGTCCCACACGTCGCCTTCGTTGGCAATTCCGTAGGCGATTCCCTTTGCAGAATCAATGGTACTGCCGCCACCCACTGCCAGAACAAAGTCCACACCTTCTTTTTTGCATAAGTCAATGC
The DNA here is from genome assembly GCA_017464645.1 of Lachnospiraceae bacterium. Next base: position 12,800 of record JAFTZF010000043.1, read on the forward strand.
CTTCGTAGACCTTGGACAGTCTGGGATTGGGAACTGCGCCGCCCAGCAGGACATAGTCGATGCCTTCTGCCCTCAGAGCTTCCTCCACTCTGAAAAGCAGGCCGGAGCGGATCACGCTTCCTCCGCCATAGTGAATCAGGACTTTTTTGGCTCCCTGATCCTTTACCAGCTTGCCCACCTGGCTTTCTGTATCTTTTCCGAACACCACCCTGGTCGGTGTATAATACTCAAAATACTGCATAAGTCATCCTCCTTTATTCCTACAGTTTAAATATCTCCAGATCTTCCGGCACATACAGATTTCCGGAAAACCATGGTTTTCCTTCTGCTATATACAATCCTTTGCGCCGGGACAGATTTTTATCCTCTGTGTGATAGAGAATCAGATTCTTCGCATGAAGCTCCTCTGCCATCTGACAGGCATCCTGCACGGTGGTATGATGCTTCTCATAGGGCCGGAACTGCTCTTTCTGGCTGTACAGGCAAAAGGCCTCGTGGAGCAGCCAGTCCGCCTCTTTTGCATATGCGTACTCGTGCTCCCGATAGGGCTCATCCCCAAGGAACGTAAGCTTCTTACCATTTTTCAGTTCCAGGGTAAATCCATACTGCTTGGCCTTGGTGGATCGGATATCAAAGAACTGCACCTGATACTCCAGCACCTCTTTCACATCTCCATCCTCCAGGGAATGTACAAAGATCCGCTCTCCAATGAGCTTTACAAACTTGTCCTGAACTGTCAGCCGCACAATAGTCAAAAACGGCTCCACCAGGTCGCTGTGGCAGTACAAGTGCAGATCCCCCTCGTAAGCCCCCTGACGGATATTCGCCCCGATCATGCGGATCATCCACACCATGCCCAGCAGGTGATCTGTGTGCTCATGGCTCAGGAAGATATGATGAATGGATCCCATGGGAATCCCTGCCTTTTCCAGCTGCACCAGGATTCCGTTTCCGCCGCCGGCGTCCACCAGGAAATACTCTTTTCCGGTCTTTATGGCAAAGCAGGTATTGTAGCATTTGGTGGCATTGGCATTGCCTGTGCCTAAAATGATCAGCTGTTCCAGCATAAGTTCACCACATTTCGTTTTTCGCCGGCCAGGAAGGCCTCCAGATTACCCACAGCCACGTCCATAAGCCGCTGACGGGCTTCTCTTGCCGCCCAGGCAATATGAGGCGTGATCAGGCAATTAGGCGCCTCCAGCAAAGGATTATCCGGCAGCGCCGGCTCCCTGGACAATACATCCAGAGCTGCGGCTCCTATCTTTCCTGTCCGCAGCGCATCTGCCAGATCCTGCTCTTCTACCAGCGGTCCCCGAGCGGTATTGATCAGGAACACGCCGTCCTTCATCTTCGCAATGTTTTCTTTATTGATCATGCCTGTGGTCTCCGGGAACAGGGGACAATGCAGAGAAATAATATCTGATTTTGCCAGCAGGCTGTCCAAATCCGTATATTTGCAGTGGTCTGTTTCCAGCTCCGGCCTTCTGGTGCGGCTATACAGCAACACCTCCATGCCGAAGGCCTGGGCAATGCGGGCCACCGCCTGTCCGATATTTCCAAAGCCGATGAGGCCCATGGTCTTTCCGTGCAATTCCACAATAGGATAATCCCAGAAACAAAAGTCCGGGCAGGTGCACCAGCGGCCTTCCTTTACGGCCCGGGCATGGTCGCCTGTGCGGGCACACAGCTCTAAAAGCAGTGCAAAGGTGTGCTGCGCCACTGTCTGGGTACTGTAATTGGGAATGTTGGTTACCGGAATGCCCCGCTTTGCGGTTGCTTCCAGATCAATAATATTATAACCGGTGGACAGAAGGCCAATATAGCGGATGCCCGGGCAAGCCGCCAGTATTTCCTCTGTGATCGGTACTTTATTGGTGATCACAATGGGGCTGCCCCCAATATGGTGAATGACCTCTTCCTTGTCCGCAGAAGGTGCCAGACTGTATATGGTCAGCTCTCCCTGCTGCTCAAATCCTTCCCAGGATAAATCCCCGGGATTTTCCACTTGTCCATCTAATACTACTATTTTCATCGGATCTCTCCTTTCTCATTTTAAGGTATCACACCCGGCTGTTCTTTTCAAGAGAAAGCCGGCATCTCATGGTTATTTCAAATGTTTCTTTTACCCTTTCGATACCGGCTCTTTCAAACTGTTTTAGGTGGTAATATAGGTGTTGTAACCCAGCTCACGCACCCGGCGCTCCATGTTGATGGCATTGGTCAGCAGAGCAAATGCTCCCACCTGCACTTTATAAAGACCATCTTCGTAGATCATAAAGGCGGGCAGACCGTCTGCCAGCAGCATCTGCAGCAGGTTCTCCGCATTCTCCCGATTGGAAAAAGCGCCCGCCTGCACCCGGTAGTAGATCCGTCCTTCATCTCCGGGCATTTCTTCCGGCATGCCCTGCATGGGCGGCATCATCTGCCCCGGCCGCACCGGCATGGGTCTTACCGTATCCGGCTGCATTTCCATTCCCGGGGGCGGAGGTGTGGGCCGTGTAGTAGGCATATTCTGGGCAAACTGCATCATATTGCCGGAATTTGTACCCATACCGGACTGCTCCAGCGTCGTTGTGATTCCATCCGCGATCGCCTGGGCCACCGCCTGGAAGCGGGAGTCCAGAAGTGCATTGTCTCTCTCACTGTCAATAAATCCTACCTCCAGCAGCAGGGCCGGCATCTGTGTGCTGTTGAGCACCACCAGATTGGGCCGGATACTGACGCCTGCGTTGCGAAATCCCAGATCCTCCAGATTTGCATTGATGCGCTCCGCCATCTCTCTTTTAATGCCCGAATTATCGTAAATCAGTGTCTGTACACCTGTGTACTGTCCCGGATATTCCGCTGCATTGCGGTGGAAGGACACGAACAGATCTGCCCCTTCTTCATTGGCAATGGCTGCTTTCTGACCCACAGACTGGGTGGCATCTGTCGTTCTGGTATATACGATATCGTATCCGTCTTCCTGCAAAATCCGGCCTACTGCCATAGCCAGCCGCAGTGCATCATCACTTTCTCTTCTTCCCTGGTAAGTGGCCCCGGGGTTGGCACCGCCGTGGCCCGGATCTAAAACGATCTTTGTAGCCATATAGAACTCCTCTTGAATTCATTCCTTATTATCCTATGCAGCTACAGGCAGTTTGGTTATTTTTTAATCCGGTGTCATGGAGGCCGGCATTTCTATTTGCAGTATACCCCACTTTTTCCCAGCCTTCCATCCCAAAAGATTGGCTCCGGCGCATTGCAAAGAATCTTTTTGTGTGATATGGTTAATGTATGGCAGCCTTTTCGGCCCATAAAATTTTGTGTTTGAGGAGAAATCCTTTTATGAAATCAAACTGTATCTGGATCACGGGAGCCTCCCGGGGCATCGGCGCTGCCATTGCCCGCAAATTTGCATCTGAGGGATGGAATCTGGCCCTGACCTGCATTCATTCCGAAGAAAAGCTCCTGGCTTTAAAAGAAGAACTGGAAAACACTTATCATATTACCTGCTGCACCTTCGTGGGGGATATGGGCGATTACGAAACCGTCACCCGGTGCCATCAGCACATTCTGGACACCTTTGGCCATGTGGATGTGCTGGTAAATAATGCAGGCATTTCCCGTATCGGCCTGTTTACTGACCTGACCCCGGCAGACTGGCAGCAGATGCTGCAAACCAATCTGACCTCAGTATTTAACTGCTCTCATCTGGTGCTGCCCGGCATGATTCAGGCAAAAGCCGGCCGCATTATCAATATTTCCTCTGTATGGGGCTGTGTGGGCGCCTCCTGCGAAGCTGCCTATTCCACTACAAAAGGCGGTATGAATGCTCTGACTCAGGCTCTTGCCAAAGAACTGGCTCCCAGCGGTATCTCCGTCAATGCCATCGCCTGCGGTGCCATTGATACGGATATGAACGCCTGCTTCTCTGCCGAGGAACGGATCGCCCTGGAGGAAGAAATTCCCGCCGGACGCTTTGGCCGCCCCGAGGAAGTGGCCCAGCTGGCCTGGAATCTTTGCCAGTCCTCCGATTATCTTACCGGTCAGATCATCCGACTGGATGGAGGCTGGATTTAATGGGCAGGATATGGAATGTTAAACGGCCGGCATTTTTCCCGGCCTTTCTTTTGCTTTTTATGGGCTCTGTTCTTCTGACCGGCTGCCAGCCCAAAGTGGCCCAGCCCATTACCAGAACAGAACTGCATTTAAATACGGTGGTCACTGTTACCATTTATGACTCTGCAGACGAGGCGCTGCTGGATGAAGCCATGGCTCTGTGTGAGTACTACGAAGCCATCTTCAGCCGCACCCTGGAAACTGCAGAGCTGGCCCGGTTGAACGCAGCTGCCAAGGACCCTGCAAATACGGGCCAGGCGCTTCCTGTTTCTGAGGACCTGGCCGCTTTAATTGAGCAGGGACTATTCTACAGTGAATTGTCCGGGGGGGCTTTTGACATTACTCTGGAACCGGTTTCTTCTCTGTGGGATTTCTCTTCTGCCGGGGAAAAGACTGCTCCTGACCCGGCAGCCATTGAAGCTTCCCTTCCTCTGGTGGATCACCGGCAGGTGGCTTTGGAAACTGACCCCGACTCTATCATTATTTTTCAGCAGGCCGGCATGGGCCTGGATGTGGGCGCCATTGCCAAAGGCTATATTGCAGACCGCATGAAGGAACACCTGATTTCCCGGGGCGTTACAAGCGCCACCATCAACCTGGGCGGTAACCTTTTGTGCATCGGAGAAAAAACCGGTGACCAGCCCTTTAAAATCGGTATCCAGAAGCCCTTTGCAGACCACAGTGAAACCATCGCCTACATGGAGATCCGGGATGCTTCCGTGGTCACCTCCGGTATTTACGAACGGTGCTTTGAGGACGAGGGGCAATTTTACCACCACCTCTTAAATCCCCAGACCGGCTACCCTTATTTCAACGATCTGATATCGGTCACCATCGTTTCGCCCGACTCTGTGGACGGGGATGCCCTCTCCACTGCCTGCTTCGCCCTGGGCCTGGAAGAAGGAATGAAGCTGCTGGATGATTTGGACGGTATCTACGGGGTGTTTATTACAAGAGATTATGGTATTTACTATAGTGAAGGGTTTTTAGATGCGATTCCGGTGACGGAGATGAAATAGCGGACATTATAAAAGCGAAAGGTTTTGCCTTTCGCTTTTTTCAATCTTCTTTGCCGTAACAGGCTCCGCACACCCGATAGGGATATGCCAGAGGCAGTGCACGACCGCAATATTTACACTTGGCAATATAATTCTTTTTATCCCGCATCAGAAAGTGCATGATGGAATCCTCTGCCCGCTCCCGCTCCCGTTTCAGACGCTCTTCGTCCAGATCCTTGCCCAGACGGACGGAAAACTGGTGATACAGATCCAGCATCTTGTAATAGGTCTCGTACTTGGGCAGGCCCTTGTCACTGCACATGGAAGGGGACGGAAACATCAGGCACACATCCGCCGTGTAGGTCTGGCAGTAATACAGCCACAGCTCCACAATGTCCCGGTTCTTAATATCAATAGAACAGGTCAGCATCCGATACAGGGTATGCTTGTCCTCAAAGCCATCAATATCCTTTCTGGCCCGATAAGCCCGCTCGTACAGGAAAAGAATTTCCTCAATACTGATCTTCTCAAAGGGCTCTGAGGGCTCCACGGATTTCCAGATTTTCAAAATCATATCCAGCGGCTCATCCAGATCCAGCAGTACGCCGGGGAAGCCCAGGCTCACCCGCTGGATCTTTGGATCCTTCTCCTGAAACAGGGACTGAATATAAGAAAGCGCCTCCGGCCCCATGGCATTTACATAACCGGTGTCATACATGCCGTAGCGGCCCGCCCGGCCTGCGATCTGAAGGATTTCCGGAACCAGCAAAGGCCGGCGCACCTTTCCGTCAAACTTCTCCGTCTGAATAAATAAGATCCGGCGCACCGGCAAATTTAAACCCATACCGATGGCATCTGTAGATACCACCACCTTGGTCTCATGCTCTGTAAAGAGATGGATCTGCCTGCGGCGGATTTCCGGAGGCAGGTTTCCGTATACCACGCTGGCCCGGATGCCTTCTCTTTCCAGACGGCCCGCCAGATCCAGCACTGCCCGCTTGTTAAATACAATGAGGGCGTCTCCCTCCTGTACATCCTCCGGGAAGTTAAAAGGTTCTGTCTCACAGATCAGCTCCGTCTTCCTGTCGTATCTGTGGATCTCATAGGTGCTGTTTGTAAGCCCGATCAGGTGCAGAACCACCTGTTCTGCAGCAGGACTCATGCACACATGGATTTCCTCCGCCTGCACGCCCAGGATCGCCCGGGTCCAGGAGTGTCCCCGGTCCTCGTCTGCCACCATCTGGGCCTCATCAATGACTGCAATATCATAATTCCGGTCAATCTCCAGCATCTCTATGGTGGAGGATGTGATCCGGCTGTTTTCCTCAAAAATGCATTCCTCTCCTGTCAGCATGGTACAGGGGATGCCGGCCTCCTTCATTTTTTCATAGACCTCCAGAGCCAACAAACGCAGCGGCCCCAGATACACGCCATTTTCTGCCTGCTGCAGCTTCTCCAGAGCATGGAAGGTCTTGCCGCAGTTGGTGGGTCCGATATGCAGAATAAAACGGCGTTTCATCTGCAGTGCACTCTGAAACTCCATCTCCGGCCGCATGGGTACCAGATCCAGTATCTGGCTTTTGATTCCCACTTCCGAATACTGCCTGCACAGACTCCGCAAAGTTTTGTTGCAGATTTCCAGGGGCTGCTCCTCCTGCAGATAGTCCAAAAGCTTCGCAGAAAGCATCTCCTTTTCACTTTCCGGCATAATGTGCAGATCCAGCCGCACCAGTTCCGGGATCACCTGATCCCGAATCTGCATGATGGATATCTTGTCCTGTCCACGGTATGCAAAATAGGCCAGATTGCGGATCCGCCTGTGATAGTCCTCCAGCCGCACCGGATTCAACTTTCCGCTGCGGATGGATTTCAACTCTGTATAAAGACCGGAAATCCTGCTCTTATAAGTCGCTTTTCCTTCCGGCCGCTTTTTCTTCTTTTTTGTGCTTTCCTGATATTGGGAATTATAAAACCGAATCAGTGTCTCTTTTTTTAACATGGTATCTCAGATTTTCCTTAAAAATGATGTTTTCGGCCACCCTGCCGCCTCTAAAAAAATTATAGCAAGTTGCCGGCAAAAGCACAAGCAAAAACGATTGCACAACGCACGAACGCCGGGCGAGTAACCTCGCCCGGCGCCTGTTATCATATTTGCTTTTTAATGGTTTCTCTTATACCCCAGCTGTCCGCTCATTTCTGTTCTTCATAACAAACAGGAAGCCTAAGGTCAGGATAATACCAACCGGCAAAGAAATCAGTGCAGACTGGGTAAAGCCTGCCACGATGTAAGTAATAAAGGAAATCACTGCTACACTGATGGCATAGGGCAGCTGTGTGGACACATGGTTTACATGGTTACACTGTGCACCTGCGGATGCCATAATGGTGGTATCGGAAATGGGTGAGCAGTGATCGCCGCAAACAGCACCTGCCATACATGCGGAGATGGCAACGATCATCATGCTTTCATTGCCTGCAAAGGCATCTACTACGATGGGGATCAGGATACCGAAGGTGCCCCAGGAAGTTCCGGTTGCAAAGGCCAGAACGCATCCTACCAGGAAGATGATCGCCGGCAGGAAGTTCATCAGTCCGCCTGCGCTTCCCTTTACAATGCCTTCTACAAAAGTAGCTGCTCCCAGGCTGTCAGTCATTGCCTTTAAGGACCATGCCATGGTCAGGATCAGGATCGCCGGCACCATTGCCTTAAAGCCTTCCGGCAGACAAGCCATACAATCCTTAAAATTTAAAACTCTTCTTACCAGATATAAAATAATTGTGATCACCAGACCGAAGAAGCTTCCGTAAGCCAGACCTACAGACGCATCACAGTTGGAGAAGGCCTCGATAAAGCCTGCACCTTCAAAGAATCCACCGGTGTAGATCATACCGATGACACAGCAAATGATCAGGGAGATAATGGGAATCACCAGATCCACTACTTTTCCCTTTTCATTACCGCTCTCCTCAGTCTCTGCATTTGCATAGGGTCTGTCGGGGGTGGTATAGATATCCCCCTTTTTTGCGTTATCTTCATGACGTTTCATGGGGCCAAATTCCGCCTTCATAACAACCATAGCAACCATCATAACGATAGTCAGCAGTGCATAGAAGTTAAAGGGAATCGCACGGATAAACAAGGAAAATCCGTCTGTGCCCTCTACGAAACCGGTTACAGCTGCGGCCCAGGAAGAAATGGGAGCAATGATACAAATAGGTGCTGCAGTAGCATCGATGAGATATGCCAGTTTCGCACGGGAAACGTTGTGCTTATCTGTAACAGGACGCATGACGCTTCCTACGGTCAGACAGTTGAAATAGTCATCAATAAAAATCAGGCAGCCCAGCAAAACAGTTGCCAGCTGTGCGCCCACACGGCTCTTGATGCGGCTGCTGGCCCAGCGTCCGAAGGCTGCGGAACCGCCTGCCTTGTTCATAAGGCTTACCATAGCACCCAGAATTACCAGAAATACCAGAATACCTACGTTGTACTTGTCAGACAGCACGCCGATAAATCCGTTCTGGAAAATGTGGTTTACGGTACCTTCAAAGCTAAAGCCTGAGTAAAACAGACCGCCCACCAGAATACCGATGAACAGAGATGAGTAAACCTCTTTGGTGATCAATGCCAGGACAATTGCAACCACCGGCGGAACCAGTGCCCACAATGTGGCATACATGGAGGGCACATACTCTGCCTCCTCTGCTGCCAGTGCAGGGAATGCAAACCCAAGGAGCAGCACTACCAGTAAAAATACGACGGCTAAGCCTTTTCGTCTTCTTGTAACATTCATAACAAACTCCTTTTTTATTTTTGCGAAAACAAAACCACCTTCGGCAGCTTCCCCTTTCCCTGACCGCATGGTTCCCGACCTGATCCGTCCGTACTGATGAAAGCTGCACCTCTATTATTTTCGCACTTTTATTTCGTTGGTATCGTATCATGAAATCCGGCACATAGCAAGGACTATTTCCCCAATTCTCTACAAATTTTCCCGGATTTTCCTGTATTTCCTTAAAAACTGCGGATCTTATCCTCCGCGTCACTGCTGGTCTTGTCAATAGCGCGGACTTCCACATAATAACCGGCCTTATCATTGATCTTTACCCAGACCTTCTCTCCGATCTTCCTGCCCAGAATGGCTTTGCCCAAGGGAGATTCCGTACTGATATAGCCCTTCAGGGAATTGCCCCGGATGGAGGTCACCAGCTTGTAGGTTTCCTCTTCCTCGTCCTCTTCAAAATACAGGGTCACTGTATTGTTCAGGCCCACCTCGTCCTCCTTGGAAGAGTCAGAGATCACCTCTGCTGTGCGCACCATCCGCTCCAAATAGCGGATCCTGCTCTCGTTTTTGTTCTTGTCCCGCTTGGCTGCGTAGTACTCGAAGTTCTCACTTAAATCCCCGTGGGAACGTGCCTCCTTTACTGCTTCGATGGCCTCTTTGCGCACCACCAGCTTGCGGTACTCGATCTCCTCTTCGATTTTTTTGATATCATTTTCTGTGAGCTGCTCACGCATCTGTATCATCTCCTCTATTTCCATAGGCCACGGTCCGCACCGGCATTCCGTTGACCTGCACTTCATCATCCACAGGTACCACCAGACACAGGCGGCCATCTATCATTTTTGTCTCCAACAGGCCCATATATTCGGGATTTACCTGAATCATCACATTTGGTGTCTTCACCTCAAACTTTCGGGTATTGGTCACATTGGAAGCCAGCATGGTTCCTTGGGAGCCTGCACAGATCTCGTAGGTTCGTTCAAACTGCTCCAGCTTCTCCTTGTCCATCACACCCGTTTCGGAAAACAAACGGCGCACTTCTGCTTTGGTCAGCTCAAGGGGCTCGGGATCTTCCTTCTTTTCTTCCATCCAGGTATTCAGGGTCTCATGAATGGTCTTTACCGCCTCGTAGTCACAGGCCTCCCCCAGGGTTTCCTCCATGAGCACCTGGAAATTCTCCTTCTGGCCGCCTGCAGACACCGGCAGCGGGCAGCTTAAGAACTGTTCGATAAATTCCTCGTGAAGCTCCTCCGGCTTCTGGGAATAGTACAGCAGGCTGTGGATATCTGTGCTGCGGTCTTCAAAGGCCGGGAACAGAAATCCGCTCATGGGCATCTCCACCAGCCATTCCCGCAAACGGGTCTGGAAGCAATTTTCCTCGATATTATAGTAAAGGCCCGGCTTGGACAATTTTACCGGACAGATGCAGGCCAGAATATATTCGTACACTTCATCGGAGGCATCAAACATCTCCAGGTCGTCAGAAGCCTTGCCCGGAATATCGTAAGCCCCGTGAATGGCCAGGATCAGATAATTCTCTCCGTAGCCGTAGGACTCAATGATCTTGTCATAAAATTCCTCCAACAGGTCCTCGTCCGTCAGCCGGCTGCTGCGCAACCGCAGCAAAAACTCCTGGCTGCCGCCGGCTGTTTCTGCTTTCAGAGGAAAGCCTAAAGTCAGCAGATTTTTTCCGATAGTGCCTGACAGAGCCTTTCGCAGGATCTCAAAATACTTGAAGATCTCCTCCTCAGGCAGCGACAGGAAGGCTTCCCTCATCTCTGTCCGCTTATTTTTCTCACCATCTACATAGCAGCCGCAGATGCGGGTAATGGCGCATCGCTCCGGTGTAAACTGTTTCTTAATCTCCGCAATTTCTTTCTTATTCATCTATCCCTCTACCTCTTCCTTGCTTTTCCTCTGTCCGCTCTTACCGGTCGTCCTCCAGCTGGCGCACGCCCAGCCGCACCTGCTCCATATGCTCCTGCAATTCCTCCGGCAGATGCTGGAACAGGGTGTTTTTCTTGCTGTCCCGGCGCCCTGCAATGATCTGGCGCACCTCAATCTTAGCTGCCTCCAGCTCCTCCCGCAGGCCCTGGGCAGACATGCGTCCTGCTCCCTGACCCAGGATGATCACCTGCTCCAGCGCATCGGAGGTTGCCACCATGACCGAATGATTCCGGCTGATTTCGTGAACGGTCTTCTCTATATACTGGTCTGCAGTCTCCGCCTCTTTCGTATAGACCACATGAATGTTGTGGTATTTGGAAACAGAGCCGGGATTACCCGCCACCTTGTAGGCGTCAAACACCAGGATCAATGTATTTTTCTTAAAGCCCTGATAGTCGCACAATACATCCATCAGCTTATCTCTGGCAGCCGCCAGATTGACCTGGGCCAGCTCTTTTAAATCCTCCCAGGCAAAGATAATATTGTAGCCGTCCACCAACAGATAGTCCTCTCCCTGAGGCTTTTTCGCTCCTCTGCAGGCGCTGTCTGCTCCGTTTCCGGCTCCGGATCGTCCGGTTGCTCCGCTATGAAAATTACTGCTCCTGCTGCGGGCCCACCCCGGCCGACCTGCAACATAAGTGGCCTGTGCAGCTCCCCGCTCCTTCTGGGCGCCGTAGGTGCGCTCAAAGATCGCCTGCAGCTCTTTATCATTTTCATAGGAAAGGGCCGGAGCTGATGCTCTGCTCCCTGGCTGATTCTGAGCCGAGGCCACCGCTCCTGTCCGGATCTCTTCTCTTGGCTTTTCCCTAAAGGGACTCTCCACATGCATATAATCGGGCACCTGGTCCCAGGGCACCACAAATCCTGCCCCATGGGCGCAGAATACAGAGCCTGTAGGATTCTGCAGATCTGCCTCGGGATCGTAAGCATATGCCTCCAGCACTTCTGCTTCGTTGTGGCACCGCTCATAGCCCTTTAAGGTGCAGGTCAGCCGGCCGCTGCCCTTTGTATAGGCCGTCACCTCCTGGGCATAGTCCCTCATGGCAACTACCGGCGCTGTACCTGTCAGGATCGCCAGTTCTCCTGACTGCTCCGGCGGATCAAAGGTTCCCTGCATCCGCTGGATGTCCGCCATGGCCCGGCCCGTCTTGTCCGCAGGAATCTCCAGGCGGAATGCATACACCGGCTCCAGCAGCGCACACCAGGCGCTTCGAAGCCCCTGGCGCACCGCCCGATAGGTTGCCTGACGAAAGTCCCCACCCTCTGTGTGCTTCAGATGAGCCCGGCCCGTAAGCAGGGTGATCTTCATATCCGTGATCTCGGAGCCTGTCAGTACGCCCCGATGCTTCTTTTCCATCAAATGAGTCAGGATCAGCCGCTGCCAGTTCCGGTCCAGCACATCCTCGCTGCACACCGTATCAAACTGCAGGCCGCTGCCCGGCTCTCCCGGCTCCAGCAGCAGATGCACCTCTGCATAATGCCGCAGGGGCTCGTAGTGGCCCACACCTTCTGCCGGCTCCAAAATCGTCTCTTTATATACAATATTTCCTGCACCAAACTCCACCTCTGCGCCAAAGCGCTCCAGAATCTGATGCTTCAAAATCTCCATCTGTACCTGTCCCATGACCTGAGCATGAATCTCGCCCAGTTCCTCCTGCCACAGGATATGAAGCATGGGCTCCTCTTCCTCCAGCTGATGCAAAGACAGAAGCATCTTGTGCACATCACAGCCCTCAGGCAGTTGAATCTCATAGGTCAGCACCGGCTCCAAAATGGGCCGCACCGCCTCTTTCTCTGCCCCCAGACCCTGACCCGCAAAGGTGTCATTCAGCCCTGTCACAGCGCAGACCGTCCCCGCCTCTGCCTCCGCCGCCGCCTCAAAGCCTGCTCCGGAATACAGACGGATCTGGTTCACTTTTTCCTCCTGCCCTGTGATCTGCTGCTTCACTTTCAGGATACCGCCCGTCACCTTCAGATGGGTCAGCCGATTGCCCTGTTCATCCCGGGAGATCTTAAACACCCGGGCCCCAAACTCCTGTCCATACTGTGGCACACGCGTGTAGGTCTCCAGCCCCTGAATGAGCTCCGTCACACCCTCTAATTTCAGGGCAGACCCGAAAAAGCAGGGAAATACCTTCCGCCGCCCTATCTGCCCTGCGATCTCCCCGGCAGACAGTTCTCCTGCCTCCAGAAATCTCTCCAGCAGGCTTTCCTCACATACAGCCACATTTTCCAGCCACTCATCCCGCCGGGAATCACAACCGGAATCTTCGCCTCCTGCCGTACAACTACTGAAGTCCACGCACCGCTCGTCCAGCCGCTGTTTCAGTTCCGCCAGCAATGCCTCCCTGTCTGTGCCAGGCTGGTCCATTTTATTGATAAAAAGGAATACCGGCACCTGATAGCTCTGTAAAAGCCTCCACAGGGTCTGCACATGCCCTTGGACACCGTCCGCTCCGCTGATGACCAGTACCGCATAGTCCAGCACCTGCAATGTCCGCTCCATTTCCGCAGAAAAATCCACATGACCCGGTGTATCCAGCAAGGTTACACTCAGGTCACCCATCTGCAGCCGGGCCTGCTTGGAAAATATGGTGATTCCCCTGGCCCGTTCCAGCGCATATGTATCTAAAAATGCATTTCCGTGGTCCACTCGTCCGGCCTTGCGAATACTGCCGCAGGTATAGAGAAGCCCCTCTGCCAGAGTGGTCTTTCCTGCGTCCACATGGGCCAGAATCCCCAGGACAAGCTGTTTTGCACTCATATCCTTCATCCTATCATGAGATTATTTTCGCAACAAAATTATTATAGCACAAAAATTTTGCACTGGCCACTGTTTCTATTGCCACAAAAACGACGGAAACCGAGCTGTAAAAACAACTCGGTCTCCGCCATTTTAATTTCAAAAGAAGAAACGCCATTATATGAAAAAGTTTGCTGCAATCTTTTTAAATCTCCGGGATCTGAATCTCAATCTCTCTTCCCAGTTCGGCAGATTTCGCAATACCATCCAGAATCGCCTGATTATAAAGGATCTGAGAGGTAGGAATGGGAGCCGGAGCTCCTGTCTTCACTGCGTCCAGGAAGGAACGGATCTTCATCTCGAACAGATCTCCTTCGCTCTCAATGATGGGGATCACAGTCTCAGTCTGCTGGCCGCATACATCGCGATACAGCTTCATCTCGCCGCCTACGGAGCCGTTCCAGCACTCAGTAGAAGGAATCCGAAGACCGCCCTCAGTACCCAGGATAATGGTATCACCGGGAGTATCCATATGCATTGCCCAGGCAATACGGAAATCCAGTACGATATCTCCCTCTAAGCGGATGAATGCTGCCGCAAAGTCATCTACCTTGAATACCTCTGCGTACTCCGGATGCGCAGTATAATAATCCGGACGGGTACCAAAGAAGCTGGATTTGTAACCGGTTACGGTAACAGGCTTGGGATAACCAATGGCATTGAGCACCATGTCCAGAGAGTAGCATCCGATATCAGCCAGTGCTCCCAGGCCTGCTGTCTTCTCGTCAATAAAGGTGGTTCCAAAGGGTGTGGGGATACCGTGTCTTCTGCCGCCGCCTGTCTGTATGTAATAAATCTTGCCCAGTACACCGGAATCCACGATCTTCTTGATCATCTTCATATTTTCATCCAGACGGGGCTGGAATCCTACAGAAACGATCTTTCCGCTTTCTTTTTCTGCCTTGCAGATTTCGATTGCCTCATCCAGCTCTACGCACATAGGCTTCTCCAGAAGTACATGCACACCTTTCTTCAAGGCATCGATGGTGCATTCCGCATGAGTCCGGTTGTAGGTGCAGACACTCACTGCATCCAGCTGCAGGGATTCATCATTCAGAAGCTCCAGATGACTTCCGTAACACTTGGCATCCAGGTCATGTTTTTTACGCAGCTTCTCTGCTTTTCCCTCTATCAGGTCTGCGATCGCCACGATTTCCACGTCCGGCTGTTTCAGATAGCGCAGAACATGGGAGTTGCCCATCCAGCCTGCTCCGATAATACCGATCCTCAGCTTTCTGGAACTGTCAATCTCGATTTCCACATGTTCTTTCTTAAAAAAGTCTAAATCTTTCATTTCTTTTCTCCCTTTTACAACTAAATTCTAAACAAACACTTCGTTCAAAAGATATTTCACACTAATCTCCGCGCACTGAAGCGGTGTATATCCCAGGCTGGGGCTGTCCTGCTCTACGATGAACCACTTTGCACCGTTCTCAATTCCCGCAGCCACAACAGCCGGAAAATCCTGTACACCCTTGCCCAGCGGCCGGAACCCGAACTTCTCCGTGCTTTCTGCCTTTACCTCTTCCTTGCCCAGAAGTCCGTACATGTTATTGGTCCTTCTTCCCACAAAATCTTTCAGGTGTACGGTGGGAATCCGTCCCGCATACTTCTTCAGATATTCCACCGGGTCTTCACCGGTAACCTTGATCCAGCAGGTGTCCAGCTGAGTCTGCAAAAGCTCCGGGGAAACCTCCCGATACAGATAGTCCAGACCATAAATGTCATCCTCTATCTTCAAAAACTCGAAATCGTGGTTGTGATACTGAAGCGTCATACCGGCTTTTTTTACCGCTTCTCCGATTTTTTTCAGACTATCGGGAATGGACAAAAATGCTTCTTTTCCGGGGCGGTACTCCACATCCAGGAAAGGAACTGTCACATAGGGCACTCCCAGTTTTCTGTAACACTCCACGGTTTCCTCCAGTTCCGACAAAAACAATTCCAGGTCCACATGAGCAGAAACCCGCTCCAGACCCAGTTCCTCACACATCTGCTTTACCTCCAGTGGATCATGACCGTGAAGTCCTGCAAATTCCACACCGGTGTAGCCCATTTCTTTTACTTTTTTCAAGGTTCCGTAGAAATCTGCTTTCATTTCATCTCTGACAGAATATAACTGCAGTGCGATTCTGTCCCATTTCATTGCTTCCAACCACCTTTCTTATCTGATACGATCTTGTTATCATTTTCCGGTTTTTTATAAAATCTAATTTTTACCAAAAACATTTTTTGATATTTACATTTTAGCATAATTAGATTATAATTCTAGCAATAAGCACTTAGATTATAGACCGATATTGCACTCTTGCGAGGTACCCTATGCTTTATCAGATTGAAGTCCAAAAAACAGATTATACCACCAGCTGGGTCCATTCTTTGAGTCCCCTGCCCCATATTCACCTTCATCTGGAGCTGATCTATTTAAAAGAAGGATCCAGCATGGCTACCCTGGATAACAAGGAGTTTCTGATCAAACCCGGCAGCCTGTTTCTTTCCTTTCCCAATCAGATCCACTTTTACCATGACCGGACTCCGCTCTATGGGGTTATCGTTATTTTTTCTCCGGATATGTTCCGGGAATTAAAGGAGCTTTTTCACAATCAGACTCCGACCTCCCCTATCCTTGAAGCCCCGCAGCTTCCATCGGATATTTTTGAGCGTATGGTCCTGATCCGGGAAAAGTATCGTTCCGAAGATTCCTTTGATAATATTGTTGCAAACGGTTCCCTGCTGGCTCTTCTGGGCGAGATCCTTCCTCAGATGACCCTCATCCCAAATACGTCGGACCAGGACAGCATCCGCAACATCCTTCAGTATTGTCAAAAGAATTATACCGAGTCGCTTTCCCTGGACGAGTTATCCAAGAAGCTACATTTGAACAAATACTACATATCCCATATGTTCAAAGAACGTCTGAACATCAGCTTTACGGACTTTGTCAACGGCCTGCGGGTAGAGCATGCCTGCAATCTGTTGAAACAGGGTCACACCATTACGGAGGTTGCATTCTCCTCCGGCTTTGCCTCTATTCGCAATTTTAATCGGGTTTTCCTGAAAAACATGGGGATGACTCCCAGAGAATATCTGAACAAAAAACAATAGACAGCCCTTTCTGTACCACCCCAAAAGTTAGACCTAAAAATCTAACGATCGGGAGGTCGGTACAGAAAGAGCTGTCTTTATTTTTACTATTTTGTAAAATTCAATTCCAGCAGAGTCTCCTGCGCAAGACCCACCTCGCCATCTATCACCAGGCAATACTCACCGGCCGGCAGCTGATCCAGTGCAAGCTCCTCCGTAAGATCCGCAAGGGCAAAGCTCTTGGTGTAGGGATGTACCACTCCAGAAGCTGCTACTTCTCCGTCTACACTGTCTTTACGTACCTCTGCCTTTACACTCACCAACCAGTAGTTGCTGGTAACGGTACCGGTCAGAGTGCTCTCGCTCTCCAATGCCTGGGCCGTAGGTGCATCCGTCAGTTCAAACCAGGGTCTCTCAGTCTTACCTTCCTGCAATTCAGGAATGGTCACCGGCAGATATCCGTCTTTTCGCATCTGCAGGAAATTATATTTCACATCTACTGCCCAGCTGGAGGGATACTCTCTTCCTCTTCGAAGAAGACTGTTCTGATCTGTCAGATACACATAACTCTGGAAGGGATTGATGGTTCCATCTGCATTGCGGGTCACTACTGGCTCCAGGGTAACCATCAATGCATGTCCGCCGGTGTTCAGATAGCGGATAAACGCATCGCCCGGAAGTACCTGGGCATAGGCCTCCCACAAATCCTGCTCAGGAGTCAGCGCGATCAAAGAATTAATGGTATTCATACCGTCGTACAGGCTCCAGTCAATATCGCCCACAGGCACGATCCCCGTGTTCTCGTAATAGGGCATCATGGTAACGGCTGTGGTGTAGTCCACGTTGGGACTAACCTGTTTCCAAGCGTGCTTTACAGAAGAAGAGCAGGCATTTCCAGGGCCATACCAGCTGATGTCCTCGTTGATGTAATTGCCGTCTGCATCCAGGGAGTCCTCAAACACTTCAAAGCCATTGTGACCGGCACTGTAGGGCTGTCCCAAATATGTCTGGCCCGGCTGATATACCAAACTGGAGCTGCCACAATCGTCACTGTAATCCATCAGCTGGGTAGAAGTCCATTTTACGTTAGCCATATCATACATATACTGTACCACCAGTTCCCGAAGATTTACTTCTTCATTGGTAATGTACTTTTCGGTATCTACTACCTCTTCTTCCGTTTCTGTGGACACTTCTTCCTGTGCCTGAGTGTCATCCTGTTGATCCACAGAAGTATCTTTCTTGCCGCAGGACGCCAAAAGCATACACAAAAGAATTCCAACCAGCACCTTATATAAGTTCTTCATTTAGCTCTCCTTCCGGGGCTTTTTCTGCCCTAAAACGCAAAGGCACAGAACCAAAAGCTCTGTGCCTTTAAAATCATACATCTTATTTCTGCATTTTCTTTAAATCATCAGCAGCTCTTCTGGTTGCTGCGATCATCTCATCGATCATTGCGATGGGATCCTCTGCATTCATAATACCGGATGCAGCGCCTGCTGCTTCGGAACCGGCCATAATGAAATCATATACCTGCTGTCCGTTGGTAATGCCGGCAGCCTGCTCTACCATGATGTTGGGGTCGATGGCCTTGATAGCATCAATGGCTTCTTTTACGTAACCCATGGAGCTTACTCCGCCGCCGCTTCCACCGATCAGTTCGGTAGGTTCGGGGTTGATGATATCCGGATGAAGCTGAGCCAGTGCCTTTGCCTCATCAATGGTGTCTGCACATGCGAATACCAGGAAATCCAGTTCTCTTGCACGCTCAATGGTTGCCTTGATAGCGGGCACGGACATGGGCTTCTCGCAGTGATTTACTACTACACCCTGTGCACCTGCTGCCTTCAAGCCCTCGGGAAGAATGTCTGCCATTCCGCGGCCTGGTCTTAAAGTATCCATATAGGGTGCCAGTACGATCAGATGCTTGGTGTTCTCTACAACTCTGCGGATCTCAGTGCAGGGTGTAATGAACAGCACGTCAATATCATATTTTTCAGCAGCTGCATCTGCAGCCAGTGCATATTCCAGTACCTTGTCACCATAAATATAGTTCTTGGTACCAATCTCAAAATACGGTGTTCTAATCTGCGGTTTCATGATTTTACCTTTCTTTCTGACAGGGGACTTTTTCCAAGTCCCCCGTTATCCTTTTATTTTTCAGTGAATACTTCCGCTGCGATCCAGGTAGCTTTAGTCTCGCCGGGCTCCAGGGTCAGAGTCTCTCCTGCCTCCCGTGCTGCCACGTAATCAGCCGGCATACAAGCCCAGGGCTCCACACCCATGGTATAGGCTCTTCCATACCAGGGATAGTCGTCCATGCCGCAATACATACCCCAGATCCACAGATACTTAAAGGTATCCAGATCCCAGGTCATACGCATGCCCAGACCCTTGTTCTGGTTCACCAGCTCGTAGCTGCCGGATACCATGTTGCTGATATAGTATTCCATATATCTGCGGTCTTCCGGTGCATAAGCACGGTCCATTTCCACGCTCTGTCCGTCTTTGCCGGGCAGGGTAGGCCACTTGCCTGTGGTCTCTTTGTCGAAGGGACTGCTTCCTACTGCGCAGCCTTCCGGCACAGTCACATCGGGTGTTCCCTCCAGACGAAGCTTCACACTGTCATCCAGGAACGGGAATCCGAAAGCCGGATGATGTCCCCACATAAAGTGCTGTGTTACACATCCCACATTGGTCACAAACTGCTCCATCATGAGCTTGCCGCTGTGCTCCTTTAAAGTCAGCTTCTTCTGCAGAAGGAAGGGTGTCCGGATGGTGCGCAGGCGCAGCATAACGCTGACGCACTCCGGTGTATCCTCCAGCACCTCATAGGACCATGGGTAAATACAGGCTTCTCCGTGAATACCGATCTCTGCTCCCTCGTACACGGTGTTGTCACCGTAGGTAGGGAACAGCTCCTGCCAGCCGCCGGCATATGCATCAAAGAAGTTGCCGGAGGTGGAGTTCAAGGTGGGAATATGGTTAATATTCTTCTGCTCATTGGAGGAGTGCCACATAAAGTCCACGTCAGTCGCCTTGTGAACCAGTTCCACAATGTCTGCACCCTTGCCCAGGGAAAGCACTACCTTGATCACATCATTTTCCAGAGAGAGCATCTCAATGCCCTTCATCTGGTAGTTGCGGATGCGGCATCCATAGTTGCGGGTATGCAAACAGGATTCTTGATATGTCATACTTATTCTCCCATTACCATAACCTGAACGGTACGCTTACGAGCTCTGGTCTGGTCGAAGTCGATGAAGTGAATGAAACCGAAGTCGCCCAGGTCCATCTGGCCATCGATCAATACGATGGTTACATTACGTCCAATGATGGAAGAACGCAGGTGAGCGTCGGTATTATGGCATCCGCGAGCGTCCTCGCCGTGCTCCTCAGCAAACTTCAGAGCCTTAGGGCCGGGATGCAGATACTGTCCCTCACGTCTGCAGGTGGGAACCATATCTTCCATAACATCTACCAGGTCCTGCTGTAATGTCTCAAGACCGGTCATGGACATATCGAATGCACACTCCTGAGTGATGACACTGCAGGTGGTGTGGTGAGAATATACTACTACGATTCCGTTTTTGATTCCGGAACGCTCTACGATCTCTCTCGCCTGAGCAGTCACATCATGAAAGCTGCAAACCTTATCTCTGGACTGAACTTTAATCTCTTCTCTGTAAATCATTCTGTTTTCTCCCTATTAATCGATTTCCGGTTTTACTTCCGGTGCCTTGTCTTCAGCTGCTTCTTTATCAATCTTAGCCTGCCATTTTGCAGCGATTCCATCGTATACTTCCTGGGGAACTACGGGGTTGCCCAGGGAGTAGCTGGGGATGTACATATCTCCCGCCTTCTCCGGATTGGTACAGGTAGTATCGTAACGATAAGCTTCACGCTCCAGCTTGCTGCGGAAGTTGTGGATCTCTACAGGAACACCGCCCTGCAGGATGGACTCGTATGCCATCAGTCCCGGCAGACCCATATCCAGTGCCTCGTATACATCGATGGTATCTGCATCCGGGTTGCCTTTGATCTTCTCTACGAAGTTCCACATGCTGTAGTAGTCAGATCCGCCATGTCCGTAGGTTGCAGCTGCTTCTGTCATCTCATCCACAGGCTCATAACCCTTTACATAGTCTTCTCTGTTGTTTTCGCCTTCATAGGTATCCAGGTTGGTGTACAGGAACTTCATCTTGCCGTTCTTTGCATCTTCACGAGCACTTTCCATACGTCCCATGGGTCCGTACAGGCAGTACCAGATGGAGTTCTTGGAAATACCGCTTCCGTGAACACTCTTAATGTAAGCACCGTTTTCCATCTGGATCATCTCAACTGCGCTTAAGCCGAATTTTGCACCCATTCTTGCCTGACGAGCATTGTAGGGGAACTCAAAACCGGTTACACGAACAGGTCTTAAACCGGTAATATGTACCAGGGGTCCAATGGAGTGTGTGCAGTAGTAGGTTGCATGCATGGTATTTCTCCAGTGGTTGGGATTACCCTGGGTAATTTCATGCCATACAGACTCACAGTTGTGCAGGTACTCGCCTTCGCCGTACTCCAGCTCGCCCAGTGCACCTTCTCTGTACAGACGGCGCATCTCACGGGTGGAGGGCATGAAGCAGTAGTTCTCTGCGTATGCATAAACCAGCTCCGGATGTCTCTCAACACACTCAACCAGTTCTACAGCCTCTTTCAGGGTCTGGCAGGGAAGAACCTCACTCATAACATGCTTTCCTGCTTCCATACAACGGATCGCAAAGGGTACATGGTCAGTAGCATAGTTTGCCAGAACTACTGCATCCATATCATGTTTGATAAACTCTTCGAAGTCTGTGTAGTAAGTAATACTGTCAGAGTCCAGTCTCTTCTTTGCACGATTCAGGAAATAATCAGTGTAGTCACAAACTGCAACCAGCTCTGCATTATTTGCATGTGCACAATACTTCATCATCATGTCGCCGCGGCCTGCACCAAGTACGCCTACTTTAATCTTTTCCATTTTCTTATTCCTACCTTTCTGAATGTTATTCAATGACTGCTACTTCAAAGCCCATCATTTCTCCAAAGGCTTTAATTTCTTCAATATCTGCGTCATAAACCATAGCAGAATGATGTGTTCCGCCCAGCATAGAGTATTCTTTTAAAAACTGTCTAAGCGGTTTACAGGGCTTCATCCATCCCTGAACTGCATAACGGTACGCACCATATTCCAGACCTGCATCCAGCATCTCAACCGGAGTCACGATCAAAGTGAAGTGGTCTCCCATGGGTGCCAGGTTCAGATATACTGCCTTGCCCGGACGCATGCATACATAAGCTGCTGCTGTCTGTCCATAGGAGTTGTAGGGGAAGGGCTCATTTCTCAGAACCGGCTTCCACTGAGCCATTGCCAGATTGCCTTCACCCATGTGGTTCAGAAGGATCACATCCTCTTTCCAGTCGGGGCAGAACATCTCTGCAAAGGTGGCATTGGGATATACGCTCTGCAGCGCGCCTACCAGACCTGCTGTCAGCACATCACCTTCACCGGCATAGCCAAGGCCTCTTGCCAGCATCTTGGAGCACTCTACGAAAGGCATGGTGGGCAGACCGCACTCATCCATAGCC
>JAFTZF010000044.1 GCA_017464645.1 Lachnospiraceae bacterium
CCTGAGCCAGGATCAAACTCTCGTAAAAAATGTTTGCTTCGCAAACATGGAAATTCGCTTCGCGAAGTTTCCGCTCGTTTACAAGCTTTAAGTCTAATCCGTGAATCAAAATAACGTTAGCTATTCAATCCATCGTTTTACTGTTTTTAAGGTCGCTCTTTTGAGCTACGCTTAAATGAAAATCTTTTTGAATTTTCAAGGTTTTACACTGTTCAGTTATCAAGGTTCGCTTTGCTTTTTGAAAGGACAACTGCTCGTCCTTTTCTCAAGTCAGCTTGACTATAATATCATAAGCTTTTGACATTGTCAACAACTTTTTTATTATTTTCAAACGACTGAACGGAGAAAGAGGGATTTGAACCCTCGCGCCGCTATTAACGACCTACTCCCTTTCCAGGGGAGCCCCTTCGGCCAGCTTGGGTATTTCTCCAAGATGCTCGGTTTAAAGAGCTGTTATTTTTATAAACGGAGAGAGTGGGATTCGAACCCACGCGCCCTTGCGGACAAACGGTTTTCAAGACCGCCTCGTTATGACCACTTCGATATCTCTCCACGCGATAGTCATACAAACTGTTCGACTCCCGCCCACACAGATTGCCTAACAATTTGCGTGGCGACAATCTGTATATTAACATATTTGACTTTTACTGTCAACAGGTTTTTCGCAAAAAATTCATACCTTTTTAAGAAAGCAGGGCCATCGCCAGCTTCAAATCTTCGGGTGTTGTCAGCTTGATATTGCTGTAAGAGCCCACCACTAATTTCACCCTGTGATCCGTCATGGTTTCCACCACCATAGCATCATCTGTCACATCACTTCTGCCCTCTTCTATCAATCGGCTGTAAGCTTCTTTTATTAAAGAAACTGTGAACACCTGCGGCGTCTGGATCAGCCATACCAATCGGCGCTTGGGAGTAGATGCCGCAAATCCCTGCTCATCCGCCAGTTTAATAGTGTCCTTTACCGGCATGCCTACTACGCAGGCACCGCATTCCTGCACTGCCTCATGGGCCCGCGCCAGGATTTCCTCTGTCACAAAAGGCCGCGCACCGTCATGGATAAACACATAACCATCTCCTCCCAGGGCCTGCAGACCGTTCCATACAGAAAGATAGCGCTCCGCACCGCCTGCCACAACAGTTCTGACTTTCTCATATCCGTATTTTGCTATAATTTCTTCCTTACAATACAGAATCTGCTCTTCACCGGTCACCAATATGATCTCATCTATCAGCGGGGACTTCTCAAAAGTCTCCAGGGAATGACAGACCACCGGTTTTCCATTCAGCTCCAAAAACTGCTTCTGTACTTTTCCGCCCATGCGCTTACCACTGCCTGCTGCCAGCACAATGGCTGTACACCGTTTCTTTTCCATTTACCGCTCTCCCAGCTTTAAATTCGGCACTGCATTCAGATCCAGCCCATGGCGAGTGCCCTTCTGATATTCATAATAGGCTGCTGCTCCGATCATGGCCGCATTGTCTGTGCACAAAATCGGGGACGGATGATAAAATGCAATCCCCCGCTTTTGGCAGGCCTGTTCCATGGCGCTGCGCAGTGTGGAGTTAGAAGCCACACCGCCTGCGATGGCAAACTTGGTCATACCGTAATCCTTTGCTGCCTGCATGGCATGCTCCACCAGTACATCACATACGGACTTCTGGAACGCTGCAGCCACATTGGCCCGGTTCACTTCCTCGCCCTTCATCTGACAGCTATTGATATAATTGAGCACCGCCGACTTCACACCGCTGAAACTGAAATCATAGGGTGAGCCTTCAATATGTCCTTTAGGGAATACAATGGCACTGGGATCTCCCTCTTTGGACAGCTTGTCAATCTTGGGGCCGCCCGGATATCCAAGGCCGATGGCACGGGCCACTTTATCAAAAGCCTCTCCGGCCGCATCATCATGGGTCCGACCGATGATTTCATACTCACCGTAATCCCGTACGATCACCAGATGAGTGTGGCCTCCGGATACTACCAAGCACAAAAACGGCGGCTCCAGATCTTTATTTTCAATATAGTTGGCAGAAATATGTCCCTCGATATGGTGCACGCCCACCAACGGCAGCCCTTTGGCGTAGCTGATGGCTTTTGCCTCTGCCACTCCTACCAGCAGAGCTCCCACCAGCCCAGGTCCGTAGGTGACACCAATGGCATCCAGATCCTCCAGTGTGATTTCCGCAGTATCCAGCACTTCCTGAATGACCTGATTGATTTTCTCAATGTGTTTACGGGAAGCAATCTCCGGAACGACTCCGCCGTACAGCTTATGCAGCTCAATCTGAGAGGAAATCACATTGGAGAGTACCTCCCGTCCGTTTTTTACCACCGCCGCTGCCGTCTCATCACAGGAGCTTTCAATTGCTAAAATATATACATCTTTTTCTGTCATCGCTGCATTCTTCTTTCTTATTCTTCCTCAAAGCTCAGCTCTACGGATTTTTTATCCTTGCCGGCCACCGCCCGGGGGAATATCTTTCGTACATCATCCATAAATTCTTCCGGCCGGTTCAAAGAAGGGCTGTAATGAGTCAGCCACAGTTCTTTTACATCCGCCTCTTTTGCCAGGCGGGCCGCCTCGTAAAATGTCATATGCTTGTGCTCTTTTGCCTTGGCCTCTTTGTCCTTCTCTCCATACATGCCTTCACAGATGAACAGGTCCGAGCCCTTTGCATTTTCTGAAATGGCAGACACCGGTCTGGTATCGGTACAGTAGGTCAGTTTGATGCCCTTACGGGGTGCGCCCATGACCATGTCCGGCGTGTAAATCTTACCCTCGTCCTCAATGGTCTCGCCCTTTTGCAGCTTATTCCAGAAATGCTTGGGAATCTGCTGCTCTATGGCTTTTTCCAGCTGGAATTTGCCGGCCCGGTCGATTTCTAGGGTGTAACCGTAACAAAGCACATTGTGATTTACCCGAAATGCCCGAATCCGATAGCCATGGAGTTCAAAGGTTTCCTCCGGCCCGTTGATTTCCCGAAATTCAATAGAAAAGGGCAGTTCCGGCGCAATGATGCGCAGAGAATTTACCACCCTCTCCACACCTTTGGGGCCAATGATGGTAAGCGGCTCCGTGCGCTCTGCATTTCCCATGGTAAGCAAAAGTCCCGGAAGACCGCTGATATGGTCTCCGTGAAAATGCGTAAAGCAGATCACATCAATAGGCTTGAAACTCCAGCCCTTTTCCTTGATGGCAATCTGGGTTCCCTCGCCGCAGTCAATCAACAGACTGCTTCCATTATATCGAGTCATCAGGGCTGTAAGCCACCGATACGGCAGCGGCATCATACCACCGCTTCCCAACAAACAAACATCCAGCATCTTTATTCTCCATTTTCTGTAAGGCCCCGGCCTCACTTCTTTTTATAAAAACTCTGTCACTTCTTCCCGAACAGGCGGAATCTGAAACTCTGCAGTGAGCCTGTCGTAACAGTCCTCGCAAAGATCAAAAGTATCCATCATCCCATCCTTCTCTGAACCATACCCCCATACCAGACGCACCTGCAGTACGCCTTTCAGAGGCAGGCATTTATGAAGCGGTATTTCTTTTCCGCAGCAGTTGCAAATCAGTTTCTCCAGCACCCGCTCTTCTGTATCTTTATATTTTTTCATTCTTGGCATCCTCCCTGTTTATTCTTCTGATACTGCTGTCTGTCTTAGTATCATTTTATCGAAAAATGCCACACACAGTATAGTGGGAATCACTGACAGTTCAGAGAGGTTTTTCCTCTGAAACCATCCATTTCCGCCACATGATCATGGCGTCCTCCACTGGCTTTTCGTAGAAATTCTTTCGGATGCCCAGGCTCTCAAACCCCAGGCTCTCGTACAGGCGGATGGCTGGTGCATTGCTGACGCGAACCTCCAGAGTATAAGCAAAAGCCCCCTGCTTCTCACCCAGACGCATAAGCTCTGTCAGCATCCTGTATCCAATGCCTCGTCCCCGGAAAGTCTCGTCCACTGCCACATTGACGATCTCCGCCTCCTCCAGCATCTGATAGCAGCCGCAGTATCCTGCGATCCTGCTATCTATCTCTGCCACCACATAAATGGTGTGGGCAAGCTTCAGGCTGTCCAAAAAGTTCCGGCGGCTCCAGGGCATGGAAAAATATTTTTTCTCAATGGCTGCCACCTGGTCCAGATCCCTTTCTTCCATAAAACGAATTTGCAGTGTTTCAGGCATTTTCAGTCCCTCTTTCTGCCTGTTCCTTCTCCATGCGCTCCCGCTCTGCCTGGGACAGGCGCAGGTAGTCAGGCTGATGCTCTGCAGCCGTCTCTGTCTTACCCTGACACACATATTCCATAGCCAGTACTCCAAGAGCTGCCGCCCGCTGTTTATTCAAATGGGCCGGCGCAAATTCATAGGGTACCTGCAAAAGCTCCTTTAGCTGCTCCCGGTACACGGGCACACCATCTCCCAAAAAAACAACCGCTCTTCCCAAAGTATTGAGTTTCTCTGCAATGACGGAAACATCCACAGCCATCTGATCCTCCAGCACCTGCATGGCGCCGCCTTCAAAAGCATAAATACCGGTATACACCTGATTTCTCCTGGCATCCATCAAAGGACAGACCAGCTTGTCCGTTCCCCACAGGTTATAGGCCAGGCCCTCCACCGTAGGAATGTGTACCAACGGTTTATTCAGCGCAAGGCCCAGGCCCTTGGCCGTAGCTGAGCCAATGCGAAGTCCCGTAAAGGATCCGGGGCCGCCCGCCACTGCAATGGCATCAATGGTTTGCAGATCCAGCTCTATCATCTTCCCGATCTCATCCAGCATGGGAAGCAAAGTCTGAGAATGAGTCTTTTTGTAATTTACCGTATACTCCGCCAACAGAGTTTCATCTTCTACAACAGCCACAGTAGCCACCAGGCCGGAGCTGTCAAGGGCTAATATCTTCATACTGATTCCTCCACTGTAATCCTGCGGTAATCGAATCCTTTTTCCAAATCCTTTTCTATGGTAATGCGGGTAATCCGCTCCGGCAAAATCTCCGGAATCAGGTTGGCCCACTCAATGAGGCACACACCATTTCCATAGAAATAGTCCTCGTAGCCGATTTCCTCCATCTCCTCCACATCTCCGATGCGATACACGTCGAAGTGATAGAAGGGAAGGCGTCCATCGTCATATTCCTGAATAATGGTAAAAGTGGGACTGCTGATGGGCTCTGTGATCCCAAGTCCCCGGGCAAATCCCTGGGTGAACACAGTCTTGCCCACACCCAGATCTCCTATCAAAGTATAGACTGTTCCGGGCACTGCCTTCTCTCCCATCTGCCTTCCTATTTCCAATGTTTCTTTGGCGCTGTATGAATCAATCCTCATGTTTTTGGACTCCTGCTCTTTTTAGACTATTTTTTAGTATAACACAGCCGGCTTTTTCTGACAACTTCCATTAATGGTGACTCCCCTTCAAAATCGGGCTGATATGCTTGTACAAAAGCAGAGTAACCACAGAAACAATGGCTCCTTTCAGAAGATTGAAGGGCACTACTGCAAAGAGAACCAGGGTCCACACACTGTTGATCGCGCCGTTGACCGCCGTTCCCATGCCAATGATGGCATCCATTGGCATCTCAAACAGCTGGGAGAATTTCGGCAGCAGATACAGGGCATTGAAGGCACTGCCAAATACGGTCATCACAAGGGTTCCCACAATCAGGCCCGAAACCGCACGCTTCTTTGTCTTTTTATTATAGTAAATAATAGAGGCGGGAAGCACCAGACTGCAGCCTACCACAAAATTCGCAAAGTCTCCCACAAAGGCCGTGGAAGTTCCTTTCATTACCAGCTTCAGAAGCACCTTGCACAGTTCTGTCATGACACCGGCCACCGGCCCCATGGAAAAGGCGCATATCATAACCGGAATCTCACTGAAGTCCAGCTCATAAAATCCGGGCGCGAACCACAGAGGCAGTTCAAAAAGCATAAGTACCGCGGAAATAGCAGAAAACATTCCCACAACAGCTACCTTTCTGGCAGGAGATGTGTCTTTTTGCAGCTGATTCTTTTTCCGAATCCAGTGTTCCGATACCGTAGCCACTGCAAAGATCGCCAGCACCACAAGCAGGCACACAGCCAAAAATTCCAGATTTTCCATGATTGCTTTCCATAATTCAGACATGTTTTAAATTCTCCTTTCGTTTGCACGCGGGCTTACGCGGCCCGCAATTCTGTCTTACTGCTTACAAAGGATAATTCTTCCTGCGTACATAAACGAAAATGCCCTGAGGATACACTCTCAGGGCAAAGATTCACATACTTCATCTTTGTTCTTCTCTCATCCAGACTATACTGTCGGTATTGGAATCACACCAATTCAGCCGCCGAAGCGGGTCGCGGACTATACCGCCGGTAGGGAATTCCCGCCGTTAACGCTCTTGCCTCATACCAAAAGCTGCCGGCCCGGGTCACCCTGCCCCGAAGAATTATCTTTTTATGAAACACATTATACTACAGTTTCATGGTCAACGCAATCCGCTTTTTTTGCATATCCACGCTGAGCACTTTTACTTCCACGATGTCGCCTACGCTGACCGCCTCCAGGGGATGTTTGATGAAACGCTCTGTCATCTGTGAAATGTGCACCAGCCCATCCTGGTGTACCCCGATATCTACAAAGGCTCCGAAATCAATTACATTGCGGACTGTTCCCTTCAGAACCATGCCGGGCGTCAGATCCTTCATTTCCAGCACATCCGTGCGCAGAATCGGCCCCGGCATCTCCTCTCTTGGGTCTCTGGCCGGCTTTTCCAGCTCCTTCACAATATCCTGCAGCGTAATTTCGCCAATGCCCAGCGCTGCTGCCAGCTGCTTCTCCCCTGTCACCTTTTTGGAAATACCGGAAAGGCCGCCCTTTCGCAGATCCTCCTTGGTGTAGCCCAGAGATGTGAGCAGTTTCTCAGCCGCCTCATAGGACTCGGGATGCACACTGGTGGTATCAAGGGGATTCTTACCGCCGCTGATGCGAAGGAAGCCCGCGCACTGCTCAAAGGCCTTGGGTCCTAATTTGGGTACCTTTAAAAGAGCTTTTCTGTCCTGAAACCGGCCGTTTGCCTCCCGATAAGCCACGATGTTTTTCGCCAGAGTCTTGTTAATACCGGAGATGTATTCCAGCAGAGATGCGGAAGCAGTGTTCAAATCCACACCCACCTTGTTTACGCAGTCCTCTACCACGCCGCCAAGGGCCGCGCTTAGTTTCTTCTGATTCATGTCGTGCTGATACTGTCCCACTCCAATGGATCTGGGGTCAATTTTTACCAGCTCCGCTAAAGGATCCTGAAGTCTGCGGGCAATGGAGGCTGCGCTTCTCTGTCCCACATCAAAATTGGGAAATTCCTCGGTAGCCAGCTTGCTAGCAGAGTATACGGATGCGCCCGCCTCATTTACGATCATGTACTGCACTTTCACAGGCAGCTCCTTTAACAGCTCCACAATCACCATCTCTGATTCCCGGGAAGCTGTTCCGTTTCCTACAGAGATCAGGGTAATATTGTACTTCTGGATCAATTTCTTTAAAACAGCCTTGGCTTCAGACACTTTATTCTGAGGCGCGGTAGGGTAAATGACCACTGTATCCAGCACTTTGCCTGTGGCATCCACTACCGCCAGCTTGCAGCCGGTCCGAAAAGCCGGGTCCCAGCCCAGAACCACATGTCCCACAATGGGCGGCTGCATGAGCAGCTGCTCAAGGTTCTTTCCGAAAACCTTAATAGCTCCATCCTCTGCCTTCTCTGTCAGTTCATTTCGAATCTCCCGCTCAATA
Source organism: Lachnospiraceae bacterium (assembly GCA_017464645.1). Next base: position 7,777 of record JAFTZF010000044.1, read on the forward strand.
GCCGGAGCAATCAATCGGTCATAGCTGTCTGCTGCCACTTCTGCCAGCACAGGAGATGTGTAGGGATTGTCCCGTACAATGAGCTTCTTCTCCAGATAGCGCAAGATCCGCTCTTCCGGCGCTTCCACTTTTACAGTCAGCACCTTCTCTGCCTCACCCCGATTCAGCGCCAGGATACGATGTCCCACCAGCTTTTTCAGCGGCTCCTCGAAGTGATAGTACATCTCATAGACGGACTGCTGCTCTTCGTCTTTGGCCTCGGACACCAGCTTTCCTTCCCGGAATGTAATATCCCGGATGTAAGTGCGGTGCTCCGCCTCATCCGAAACCATTTCTGCCAGAATGTCCTTGGCCCCTGCCAAAGCCTCAGCCGCATCAGCCACACCTTTTTCCTCAGAAATGTATTTCTCTGCCTCATTCTCCAGAGGCTCCGCCGCCATCTGCAGCAAAATATAATTAGCCAGCCCTTCCAGGCCCTTTTCCTTTGCGATCATGGCACGGGTTCTGCGCTTGGGTCTGTAGGGACGATACAAGTCGTCCACTGCCACCAACGTCTCCGCCGCCAGAATCTGGCTCTTCAATTCCTCCGTCAGCTTGCCCTGCTCCTCAATACTGGAAAGCACCTGGTTCTTTTTATCCTCCAGATTCCGCAGATAGGTAAGCCGCTCATGCAGATTTCGCAGCACCTCATCATCAAGGGAGCCCGTGGCCTCCTTTCGATATCTGGAAATAAAGGGAATGGTATTTCCCTCATCGATTAATTTTACGGCCGCCTCCGCCTGCCATTTCTGAATGCCCAGCTCCCGGGCCAGCTTCTGAATGATGTCCATGTTTTTTCATCCTTTCTGCCTGCTTTTCTCTGGTGCTTATTATAAGGGAAAAGACCGGGAAATGCAAAGTTTGTTTTTCTGAGAAAACTATGCTATACTGTCCATAGGTCTTTTGAGGGAATATTTTATTTATATTTTCATACATAGAAAAAGAAAAGAGGATTTTTATGGAACAACAACCTTATTTTCAAACAGGATCCGTTCAGCGGCCCAATACCTTTGCCTTTCTGTCGGCAGTTCTGGGGGCGTTTGCCCTGCTGTCCTGCACGAACATTTACACCACTGTTTTCTGCGCCAGCACGAGTCTGCTGTTTGCCATGCTCTCCAGACAGGACTCCCTGAACCTGTCAGTTCCGGCCAAAATAGGCTTTGTGATCTCGCCTGTTGCGATTATCCTGGGCGCTTTTATTTTTCTTTTTATGGCTCAGCTCTTTGGCCTGGAAGTTGCGCTGAATCCTATAGCCCTGGAGGAAAAGATCATGAACCTTTGGATGTCTCTTCTTGAAACTTCAGGAGGTGTAAAATGACAAGTCGCGCCTTAAACCAATCCGGAAAGATTTTAAAACTGAAAGCCCGCACAGCTCTTATGGGAAAATATGCACCCTGCATCATACTGATATCCTTTCTGACCTCTATTACCCTACTGTTGGAATGGCTTTTGGATATCAGTGGATTTTCACCGACGGGTGATACATTCCAGCAGATCTGCTATATCCTCATGTATGTGATCATCTTACTGCTGGAATCCATCTTATCCGTTGGATTGACCCGTTTTTTCCTGCAGCTGACTTTAAAACAACCTACTTCATTTACGGATTTGTTTTATTGCTTTACTCATGACCCTGACCGTTTCATTCTGGCCGCAGCGCTGGTTCAGGCGCCTGTTATAGCAGCTCAGATTCCCATGTCTGTATATCTGTTCCGGCTGCCGGCTTTTGCAGAATGGACCACCCAGCACCTTGTCACTCTGGCCGGACTGGAACTGTTTTCCTTGCTTGTTTCCATGGTAACTTCTCTGTTTTTAGGACAGTCCTTCTACATCCTGCTGGAAGACTCCAAATGCGGTATTCTGGAGTCCCTGAAGCGCAGCTGCCAGCTGATGAAGGGCCACAAACGGCGTTTGTTCGCCCTGTACCTCAGTTTCTTTCTGTATGCTCTTTTAACACTGGGAACCTTTGGCCTTGGCTC
>JAFTZF010000045.1 GCA_017464645.1 Lachnospiraceae bacterium
CCGGATTGTGTGGATTAATGTTTTTGCCCCATAAACCAAAAGTACAATGAAAAAAATCAATACTCCGCCGTAAATACTATATAATATATACAATGGATATTCTTCATAAAAAGACCAAATCGTCATCTTCCTCACCCTTTTTTCTTATTCTACCACACGCTCCTACCCAAGCACAATTTTCCTCATAAAATCTTAAGAAAAAAAGCCGCAAAAAGCGGCTTTTATGTAGCTTATGAAGTTTTAGGAGTAAGATTCCCCGGTAAGCACTTTCTTCAGGCGCGGCTTCCAGTAAGACTTTCCAAAGACGATAATCTCCGCCAGGATACACACGGGAATGGCCACAAAGGCATCCACTACGGAGTGCTGTTTGATAAAGGCTGTGGACAGGCAGATCAGAATGACTGCGATCACCACAAACACCTTCCAGGGCACGGAGGCTGATTTTTCCTTCAGCCATGTGGATGCAATTCCCAAGGAATAGGCCACGTGCAGCGACGGACACACATTGGTATTGGTGTCAAAGGAATACAGGAGGCCTACCAACTGACTCAAAACATTGTCTCTGGGAAACTCCACCGGCCTCAGATCCTGACGATTGGGAAACGCTATGTAAATGGCCATGGCCACCACTTGCGTAATAATGATAAAGGTCATCAGATTTTTAAAGTTGTCCACATTGTATAGTGCCAAGTACAGCAGCGAAACCACGATGAGCAGATACCAGAACACATAAGGAATCACAAACACTTCGTTGAATGGGATGACATCATCCAGCCAGCAGTGCACCACGTAACATCTCTCTGTAGGGATGAAATTTTCAGTAATAAAATAAAGTGCAAAGTATCCCACCCAGCCCAGCAACAGCTTCAGATGGGAAAACTCCGGATCGTTAATTTTTGACAGACGAAACTTACGGTAATCAACCATTGGTTTTTTCATGTTCAGCTACCTCCTGCGGAATATTGGACGGATAATACTTCTTCGGAATGTTTCTGTAAGGAACTACCGTATGACGGGGCAATTTGCAGGCCATATCGGTAATTTCCGCCATCAGATATTCGCAGATCCGTCTGCGCTCCTGGGGCATGGGATTGTCTCCACAATAGCGGATCGGCTTACCTATATACATTTTTTTCAGCTTAGGAGCAATGTACAGGGGCACAAAAGACAGCTCCTTGCCGGTTTTCTTTTGATAAGTTTTGGCAATATCAATGAATCTATCCTGGAAGTTGTAAAGAATGTTATTGTATGTCTCATTACACTCCGGAAAAACAATGACATTACATCCCTCCTGCAATTTCCGCACGGTCTCCTTAAACGTGGAAATGATCCTGGCATCTCTGTAAACTCCAATGGTATGTGCATTATTAAAAATGCATACGGACAGAGGCGCGATCAAATAGGACAAAATTTTATAGAACCAGCGGCTACGCTTGGGTTTTCCGGACCAGAAATCCTCGTATGCATACGCAGGCACATCCTTCAGGCGCATCATCTGTCCGGCGCACCAGATATATCGGTCTCCGGGGAAATAGAATTCACAGGCAAGGGGCCCATTCATCTGCGAATGATTTCCTACGATTATGGAAGGCTGGTCCGGCAAATTTTCTTCGCCTACTACTTCTATCTTTAAGTAAAAAAACTTGATCAGTCCCTTGATAATCTTGAACGTAAGGGATGTCTTTTTTTCGTTCATTCTGTTCTTTCCTTCTGTCACGGTCTCATCTCTTTCTAATGTATGTACGGTATCAATATGCCTAAAATAAAGGGGAGGAGAATCCCAATCCCCAAAATGACCTTGCTTTCTCTGCTGTATCCGGCCTTTATTTCCGGGCGAAACTTCCTTGACTTCCGCACCATTCGATAGGGGGCGTGCTCGATTCGCACGCCCTTCAATGCAATATTTTACTCTTCTGCTTTTACCTCTTCTGCAGATTCGCTCTCAGGAACTGTTTCGGGAGCCACTTTGGAAACTGGCGCCCAGCCATTCTGGGAGTATGCAGGTCCCGGCACGCCTACCATACTGTTTCTGCATTTTAACAGGCAGACACCATTGGCCACAGGTACCAAAATGCTCAGCAGCAAATATTTTATTGACTTTTTCGGTGCCAGAGCTTCATAGATCTTATTATAGCAGATAATACAGCAAAACTGATTTGCAGTAGCTGCTAACATAAGCAGAATAAACAGGATTACCAGAAATATCACCAGGATTATCGCACCAGCTCCCATAGCTGTAGCTCCTTCGGTCATACCGGAAAACGTGGCTATCATCACAAAAACTATCGCAATAATATACACCACAACAATCCCCGCTATAGAAATCAAGGAAAGCACCAGAAGCAGGGTGCGCCACTTGCGTTTTTCACCCTTCAATTCATCGTGGTAATCAGCGATTGCTCCCAGAATCCACATATTTCCAACGGGTACCCAGGCCAGGCCTGCATTGGAAATTCGACGTTCCTTTGCCAGCGTATATAGTGCCATAGACACCGTAATATAACTGGCAATACCAATTCCCACCACCACCAAATAATACACAACCATACCAATTCCCATACCTAATGCCATTGCATTCATTCGCAAGTCCTCCTTTTCTCTTTTGGTATCTTAACACTGAACCTTGCCGGTTCCCAGGGTTTCTTCTTTTGCTTCGGTTGCTGTCCGCTTCAGAACAACTGCGCTTCTGTTTGGCAGATAGCACCGGAATCCGACCCAATTTGCCGGTGTGGTGACGGCCTCGTATTGAACGCCTGTATCCACCCGGGAAAAGCCGCCGAACTCGCCATCGTCAGAGGACAGGACCACCTGATAGGTGCCCTTCTGTCCTACTGGTATAAAATATCCGTCAAAGGATTTTGTGGGATGGAAGTTGAAGGCAAACACCGTATCACCCTTGGTGTAGATCATGATCTTGTCGTCCTGATGCATCCATCTGTTTTCAGGCTTCTTTTCGAGCAAGTCTTCGTCTTTCAGAAGCTTTATCATAGCCTTGTCGAAGGCATTCAATTCCCTGTAACGCAGGTCCGGATTATCTACCAGGCTCCACTGTCTGCGGCAATAGTGATAGCTCCAGCCATTGCCCTCCCGCGGGAAATCGATCCACTCGGGATGACCAAATTCATTGCCCATGAAGTTCAGATAACCCTCACCGGCCAGAGATGCGGTCAGCAGCCGAATCATCTTGTGGAGGGCGATACCCCTGTCCACCACAAGGCTTCCGCCGAATTTATTCATGTGGGTATACATTTCCGCATCGCACAGCCGGAACATGATGGTCTTGTCGCCCACCAGCGCCTGGTCATGAGACTCACAGTAACCGATATTTTTCTCCTGGGGCCGACGGCCGGTCAATTCGTACCAGAGCTTGGCCATATCCCAATGATCGTCTGTGGTTTCCTTCAGTGTCTTGATCCAAAGATCAGGCACACCCATGGAAAGCCGGTAATCAAAGCCAATACCGCCATCAGGTATGGGCAGACACATGCCCGGCATACCGGACATATCCTCCGCCACGGTAATAGCCCGGGGATCAAACTGATGGATCAGCTCATTTGCCAGCTGCAGGTAAGTCACTGCCTCGGTATCGGTATTCATGGAGAAATACATACTGTAGTCGGTAAATGCACTTCCAAGACCGTGATCATGGTAGAGCATGGATGTAACTCCATCAAAACGGAAACCATCGAAATGGAAGACCTCCATCCAATATTTCAGGTTAGAAAGCAGGAAGTGCAGCACTTCGTTTTTGCCGTAGTTGAAAAGCTTGGTGCCCCACTCTCTGTGGTCGCCCTTTCCGCCTTCGTGGAAGAACTGATATACCGTGCCGTCAAATTCATTGAGGCCTTCATTGGTGTTCTTCACCGCATGGGAATGCACCACATCCAGCAATACAGCAATACCCATTTCATGAGCGGCATTTACAAGCTCCTTTAAATCCCGGCTGGTGCCGTAACGGGAAGATGCCGCAAAGAAATTGGACACCTGATATCCGAAAGAACCGTAATAGGGATGCTCCATGATGGCCATGATCTGTATAGTGTTATAGCCCAGCTCTTTGATACGGGGCAGGATGTACTCCCGGAACTCGCGGTAGGTGCCCACCGCCCCTTTTTCCTGGGCCATTCCAATATGACACTCGTAAATAAAGGGCGTCTTTTCCGGGGCAAAATCCCCATCCGTCCAGGGATAAGGCTCAAAGGTGTCTTCGATTTCTGCGCACCACAGATAGTTCACTGGGTCCTGGACTACCCGTGTCGCGTAAAGAGGAATCCGGCGCAGCCATTGCCCATTACTTACAATGATAGCCTGTACCTTCTGACCGGGGCAAAGCGTATCCTTGCCTTCGATATGCACCTCAAACACGCCGTTTTTCAACCGCTCCATGGGGCAGCCCTCCACATCCCAGCCATTGAAATCACCTGTCAGATACATCTTCTCGGCCGCTGGGGCCCACTCTCTGTAAACCCAGCCGGTCTTAGTCCGGTGGAATCCGAAGTATTTGTAGCCGTTGGCAAAATCCACAAGGCTTTCGGACTTGCCGGTAAGCTCGTCCCTCTTTTCTGCAAAAAGCTTCATTCGTAAATCAATATCTTTTTCGTAAGGTGTCAAATACGGGTCAATCTCTAAAATCCTCTTTTTGATGCACTCGGCCATTTGAATCCTCCATTTTTTGTGCTTATATTATGATTATAGCAAAGTCCCCTGTGGAAAAGCAATCATCAGTTATTTCCGGGAAAAGAAAAAGTCCTGTCGCTTTCATTCAACAGGACTTGACTTGTATGGATGGAGAAGGATTCGAACCTTCGAAGGCGTTGCCAACAGATTTACAGTCTGCCCCCTTTGGCCACTCGGGAATCCATCCGTATATGGCAGGCATTTCTACCTGCCGCTATAGTTATATCATATCTTCTCAAAAAGTTCAATCTTTTTTCCCGAAAAAACCATGGCAGAATGTGGCGGCATCGTTACCTGCAGCTGCCCGCCTGCAACCGGGCACTCCACTCTTTCTGCTGTGAAGCCATCCTCCCAGCTGAAAATCTGACGCTCCAGCACTGCATGTTCCGGCACATTTGCTTCCCAGACAGCTACCTGGGCTGTCACTTCCTGCTCCTGATTGTTGAGGACCGTTATCAGCTGATTTTCACCATCAAACCGGCCGAAAGCCACCAGCTGGTCACTGGTGCTCAGGAATTTTACGGAACCCTCCTTCAGCACCGGATTTTCTTTGTGGATGCGAATCATTTCCCGATGAAAATCAATCATCTCCTGATCTTCTCTGCCCCAGGGATAGGTCCTGCGATTGTCCGGGTCTGTAAAGCCGCAAAGGCCCGCTTCATCCCCGTAATACAGGGTCGGCGCACCCGGCCAGGTCATCTGAAAGACCACCGCCTCCCGCATGACGCTGGGCTGCACTCCTGCATCAGCATCCTCTGACCGCCTGTTTCCGATACGTCCCGCCACATGGTTGGTGCGGGTCAGGAACCGGGAATGGTCGTGATTGGAAAGCTGGTTCATGGCAATCTGAAGGGAGGGCATATAAAAGCCCGCCATATTGTGCATCAGGCCCGATACAAATGCCTGCTTATTGTTGAGCATATCCGGTCGAAACTCATTGCTGTGTTTTTCCATACCGGTGAGATACCAGGTCAGTGGCTCCATAAAAGCGTCGTAATTCATGACAGAATCCCATTCATCGCCCTTGAGCCAGTCCCTGGCGGGTCCGTAGTGCTCCGCATAGATGACTGCATTGGGATTCACTGCCTTCACTGCCTTGCGAAATGCCTTCCAGAATCTGTGATTGTATTCATTGCTGAAGCCCAGATCTGCTGCCACATCCAGACGCCAGCCATCCACACAATAGGGTGGCTGCAGCCACTTCTGGGCAATTCCCAGAATATACACAAACAGCCGCTCGGAATTTTCGTAGCACAGCTTGGGCAGGGTCGGGTGCCCCCACCAACCGTCGTAAAACTCATTGTAGGGCCAGTTGTGCTCATGATTGAATTTGAAAAAGCTGCGGTAGGGGCTGTCCTCTGACACATAGGCGCCCTTGGCGTAGCTGTCATCCTGCTCATACAGTCGCTCCCGGTCCAGCCACTTGTTGAAGGAGCCGCAGTGGTTAAACACGCCGTCCAGAATGACTTTCATGCCCCGTCTGTGGACCTCCTCCACAAACCGCGCAAAAAATGCATTGCTGGCCTCCAGATTCTCTTTATTTACCACACGCTGAACATAGCGGGCCGCATGGCGATTATCCATATCCCCCTCTTCCAGCACCTGGCCTCCGTCTTCTTTGATCACGGTATAATGGGGGTCAATATGGTCATAGTCCTGACAATCGTATTTGTGATTGGACGGAGATACGAATATGGGGTTCATATAGATGACCTCCACGCCCAGATCCTGCAGATAGTCCAGCTTATCCAGCACGCCCTGCAGGTCCCCGCCGTAGAAGGAACGCACATCCATGGCCTTGGGGTACGCATACCAGTCCTCTACCTTTTCCACGGGTTCCTGGATATAAATATACTCCCGATCCAGCACATCATTGGACAGATCTCCGTTGCAGAAGCGGTCCACATATATCTGATACATGACAGCTCCCTTGGCCCAGTCCGGCGTATGGAAGCCGGGCACAATACCAAAGGCATAGATCTCCTGCAGATCGTTGGTCACACCACGCTCATTGTAAAAATACCGGTGCTCTCCCTTGAACAGTTCGAAATAATAATGGACGGTCCCCTCTCCCACCTGAATGGGTACCTCGTAATAGTCAAAGAGTCCTTCGGTTTTGCATTTATTCATACGGATCCGCAGTCCCTTGCTCAGCAAAAAAATTGCGTCCACATCGCCTTTCCCTGCTCGGAAACGAATGGTCACCGTATCGCCCGGCTCCGGCTCCGCCGGATATCGATAATTGGCTGTCTCGTCTGTATATAACGCCTGTCTGTTTAATTCTGCATCCATGATGGCTTTTCCTTTCCGAATTTCTACCCTTTTTTATTGTAGCCGATTCCGGGGTTTTGTTCAAGGCTTTCCTTTTCAATGGGAGGTATAGGCCTTGTCTCGTTTAAAAAACAAGGTTGGCTCGCTTTATGTCCTGTTCGCAAGAACAGTCTCCAGATGGAAAACGGATGCACCTGTTGTTCCTTGCAGAATGTGTTACATTTATCATCTATTTTATTACATTGTTTATCGAACCGGATGATCCCTCCGCAATATTTGGCTTTCTGCAAGGAGTATCATTGGGCATCTCCTTTGGTATGGTCATTGTGGGAGTAATCATGACAAGTAAATATGCACAGAAAATACGTGCGTTTAAAATGAGATTATTGAAGAGAGGATAAAACCCTCACGGTTTTCTGCAAAGTAAAAAAGACAGCTACGCACTGCTGTCTTTTTTAGGAGAAGGTATTTCTTTTACTTATGGGGTGTAGCAAAAACTATATAATGTATTGGGGGTTTTACAAGTTCTATTATAGCACAGTTTCAAAATAAGTGTGCACAAACATTACAAGTTTCACCCTTTATTTTTGTGCATTTTTTACATATATCTTCCGTCATTTTCCACAAATTTACAGTTTTTTGTCGACAAACAGCTCCTCAAACTCTTCACGAGTCACTCTTTCTTTTTCCAAAAGCAGCTGTGCTGTCTTTTCCAACACGTCCCGGTGCTCCAGAATAATGGCTTTTGCCTTGGCATAGCACTCGTCTACGATGCGTTTTACCTCTGCATCAATGGTGCCTGCCACATTTTCGCCATAGCTTTTGGTCTGAGCCAGATCCCGGCCGATGAATATCTCTTCGTCATCGGATTCATAATTGATGGGGCCCAGTTCCTCTGACATACCGTAGCGGGTCACCATCGCCCGGGCTACGGCCGTGGCCTGCTTGATGTCCTGAGAAGCTCCTGTGGTAATATCATCAAAAATCAACTCTTCTGCGATCCGGCCGCCCATAGATACCTGGATATCCTGAAGCATTCGGCCCTTGGTGTTGAACATCTCATCCTTTTCCGGCAGGGGCATGGTATAGCCTGCTGCGTGGCCTGTAGGCACAATAGAAATGGTATACACCGGTCCCACATCCGGCAGCACATGGAATAAAATGGCATGGCCTGCCTCATGGTAAGCCGTGATCCGTTTTTCTTTCTCAGAGATCACACGGCTCTTCTTCTCTGCACCAACACCCACTTTGATAAAGGCTTTGCGGATATCTTCCTGAATGACATAAGCCCGGTCTTCCTTAGCTGCATAAATGGCCGCCTCATTCAGCAGGTTCTCCAGGTCTGCACCCGTCATACCTGCAGTGGTCTGAGCGATCTGTTTTAAATCCACTTCTTCACTTAAGGGCTTGCCTTTTGCATGCACATGGAGGATCTCCTCCCGGCCCTTTACATCCGGTCTGCCCACCACTACTTTTCGGTCAAAACGGCCCGGTCTCAGAATGGCCGGATCCAGAATGTCCACACGGTTGGTAGCTGCCATAACGATGATGCCTTCATTTACACCGAAGCCGTCCATCTCTACCAGCAGCTGGTTCAGGGTCTGCTCCCTCTCGTCGTGGCCGCCGCCCATGCCGGTACCGCGGCGTCTCGCTACCGCATCAATTTCATCGATAAATACAATACAGGGCGCATTGTGCTTTGCTTCTTCAAACAGATCACGCACACGGGATGCTCCTACACCTACAAACATCTCCACAAAGTCTGAACCGGAGATACTAAAGAAAGGCACGCCTGCCTCTCCTGCCACGGCCTTTGCCAGCAGGGTCTTACCTGTTCCCGGAGGGCCCACCAAAATCACGCCTTTGGGGATCCTCGCTCCCAGGCGGACATATTTCTGGGGAAATTTCAGGAAATCCACGATTTCCTGTAAGTCCTCTTTTTCCTCATGCAGGCCTGCCACGCTTTTAAAGCTGACCTTCATCTGATCCTGTGTGGTCATCCGCGCCCGGCTCTTGCCGAAATTCATCATTCTGCTGTTGCTGCCGCCCGCCTGACGATTCATCAGCATCATCATCAAAAATACGACCACCACAGACACCATCAGCGGAACACCCAGACTCACAAGCCAGCTGTTGTCTTTTACCTCTTTAAAAACAACCGGTATATTCTGCTCCACCAGCAGGCTCTTGGCCTCTACTGTGTCTGGAACCACTACGGTTTTTACACTTCCTCCCGACAAGGTCAATGCAACCGTACCGGTTTCAGGCGCCGCCGCACTGGGAGTGATCACTGCTTTTTCAATTTCTTCTTCCTGGACCACTTTTACAAACTCTGTATAAGAATATTCATTCTGGGACTGGATATGGTTGCTAAAAACGGTCACCGCATAAAATACCAGGAAAAACACAAGCATGTAAAATATAAATCCTCGAGATTGCTTGCTCAATTCAGTTCCTCCTACTCTTGAAATTCAATCACACCGATATAGGGAAGATTCCGGTATCTCTGGGCATAGTCCAGACCATAGCCAACCACAAATTCATCGGGAATCTGGAAGCCGGTGTATTTTACATCCACTTCCACAACCCGGCGAGAGGGCTTATCCAGCAAGGTACACAGGGTCAGAGTCTTGGGATCTCTCTGGCCCAGCAGCTTTACCAGATGGCTTAAGGTGCGGCCGGAATCAATAATATCCTCCACGATAATTACATTTTTATCATTTAAAGGTTCATCCAAATCCTTGCTCAGGCGGACAACACCGCTGGATTTGGTCTCTGCACCGTAGCTGGACACCTGCATAAAATCTATGGTAACCGGAACGGTGATTCGCTTTGCCAGCTCACATGTAAAAAAGACGCTTCCCTTCAAAATACAAATCAGATGTACGGATTCTCCTGCAAAATCCTCGCTGATCTTTCTTCCCAGCTCCTCAATCTTTGCATCTACTTCGTCTTCCGGAATCATGATTCTAATTGTTTCTGTCATTTGTGTCTCCTCCATATACTTCTACTCTCAGCAGACGCTTGGTCTGCTCTGTAACTTTATAAGCTTCACTGATCCGCTCTCCCAGGATCCACAGCACATGGGACCCATCTGCAAGAAGCGGCCGCTGCTCCCGTTCCTCCCGGGGCAGCTTTAAATCTATAAAATGATCCTTCAGCTTCTTCCGCCCGCGCTCCCGGTTGATCTCCAGATAATCCCCCGATTGGCGGATGCGAATCTTAAGATATTGTTCTATTTTATCATAATCAAACCATTTCGTATATGTTTTTTCCGGAATTCCCCTGCTTTTTTTTCCATCCTCCAGGGTAAAGCGCCAGGTCAGACCCCGGTACTCATACGTTCCCGGAACTGATACTTCTACGGCCAGATCCGGATCTGCCTCCGGATCCATTTTCTGTCCGGCCTCCTCCAGGATCAGCCACGCGTATTCCCGACGGGCCGAAATCCTGTGGGGCAGCGAGAGAGTCTTTCCTGTTTCCTTTCCGGCCAGCTCCAGCAGGCTCTCCAGATGCACCGCAGAAATGTCTTTGAGTCCACAGCCCAGCCGTTCCAGAGCCCGCTGCAGCACCATGGTCTGCAAAAGCGGCTCCTGCTGCCGAAACTCTTCCAGCAAGATCCGCAGACATGGCGGCTCCTCTCTGACGCATTTTTCGTAAACCCGGCCCGCCTGCCCGGTCACATATTCCTGCACCTGACGCAGGTGCTCTGCCGTCTTCGCCATATGCTCCGAAACTCTTGGCTGAATCTCCTGCTCTACGAGGGGAAGCACCCGGAGACGTATTTTATTTCTGGTATAGGCAGTTTCCAGATTGGTTTCATCTGTGCGCCAGGCAATCCCTTGCTGCCTCAGCCACTGTTCAATCTCGTCCCGGCCTGTATCCAGAAGGGGACGGATAATATTGTCCCGCACAGGGGCCATGCCGCACATTCCCCGAAGCCCCGCGCCCCGAAACAGATGGAGCAGCACCGTTTCCGCCTGATCATCCCGGTGGTGGGCCACCGCAATTTTATTTGCCCCGGTTTCCCGGCAAACCCGGGTAAAGCAAGCATACCGCAGCTCCCGGCCGGCCTCTTCCAGGCTCAGTCCTGCTGCCGCCGCTTTTCCCTGTACATCCTCATAAAACACCCTGCAGTCTATCTGCCGTTCCCGGCACAACTGCTCCACAAAAACCGCATCCCGAAGGCTCGCCCCGCCCCGCAGGCCGTGCTCCACATGGACCGCAGTCAAGTCAAAAGATAGGCTCTCCCGCAACGAATCCAGAATCAGCAGCATACACACAGAATCTGCCCCGCCGGATACTCCTGCAACTACATGGTCTCCCGACTGTATCATGTTATGCTGCTTTATATAAGCCAAAATCCGCGGAATCATTGCCCGGTCTCCTTTCTCTTCTGTTGTGCGCCCATTGGGCGCCCTTTCCAAAGAGTATACTAAAGAACCTCCTAAAATTCAAGTATTCTACCTTTTCCACAGCCCCAAGGCCAAAATCGTCATGTCGTCCGAAGGCTGCTTCTTTTCATACTCCAGGGCACGTCCCAGCAAATATTCCGCCATTTCCTGGGGGCTGTCCGAATCGAACTCCCGGATCATCTTCTTCATCAGCTCCTCCTGCTGCCCGGCCGGCAGCGCATCCAGCACACCGTCGGTCACCATAATTACCATATCCCCGTCATACAGTTTTTTATTCACACTTTCCATATCCAGCTGGTGAAATACTCCCGCCGGCAGGCTGGTGGACGAAATGGTCTCCACCCGGTTTTCCCGCCGGATAAAAGTGGTGGACGCGCCTACCTTCAGGAACTCACAGATTCCGCTGTACAGGTTGATGGAGCACATATCGATAGTGGAAAAGCTTTGGGCATCCGAATGGATCAACAGTGCCGAATTGATCATCCGCACTGCCGTCTCCTTGGAAAATCCCGCCTCCAGGAACTGCTCCAGCAAATCGATGACCCGCTCGCTCTCCCGGTAGGCAGCTATGCCGGAGCCCATACCGTCTGACAGCGATGCCAGCAGCTGGCCTTCCTTACGGGTGTAAACAGAAAAATTATCCCCGGAAATCCGCTCTTTATTCTTCACTGCCTTTTTTACCCCATAGAGCACCTCGAAATTGGTCCGCTCCAGAAAGAGAACGGTAATTCTGTCACTGCCCACAAAGGACCGGCTGTCCCGTGCCGGCATCATGTCTTTTTCCAGAATTTTCGAGATTGCCGCCGCCACATCCTTTACCGCCACGCACTGGCGCTTTCGGGAAGACAGGGTCAGATAGACCTCTTCCTTCTGGTTCTCCGCCTTATAGACCAGGACCGCATGAACCGAAAGGCCCATGCTGCGCAGTCGTTTCTTCAGCACTTCCTCTGTCTTTTCGTCTGTATGCAGATCCCACATATGCTCTGCCGTATCCCCCATAATATGGGCCATTTCCAAAAGCTGCTGGGACACCGCCTCCCGATTTTCTTCCATCCGCGTATTCCAAAGGAGCTCCATTTTATCTGCCGGATTCAAGGCCGTCTGCTGGCACAATCCCGCCCCGCCGGCTCTTACCGTTGGTGAAAAGCTGCCCGCCAGGGTCTGAAAGGCCAGCTCATACTCCCGGATCCGCTCCCTGGCCGGGTGTAAAATCACAACCTCTTCCTCTTCTTCCTTGGCCGGCAGCGGTGCCAGCAGCCACTCCAAAATACTTCCGCACAAAACAGTCAGGGAACAGATCAGGCTCCCCTGGGCCGCTCCCATAAGTACTGTAAACTCCTGATCTGACTGCAACAGTCCCACACCGATCTGCATGGCCGCCACACAAACGCCTGCCACGATCCCATAAATCCATCGATAACCTGTTCCTCTTTGCTCTTCCTCCCGCTTCATTTCCTTCTCCTCTCCCGGCTTTTTGAGGGCATCACCCTCTGGTAGTTGCTGATTATAGAGAATGGAAAACGAATATTTTGTCAAAGGAAGGGTGTCGACCGAAAAAAAATTTTTGACACGGTTCGACCCGCCACAGGGCGCCGCCGCGTTTGTAAAAAAAAAGCTGTGTACCATTTATGTACACAGCCATCTCTTCTTATCTGTTCTTATTCCGCAGCCTTAAATAAAATCTCATCTTCATAAACCAGGCCTAAGCGTTCTTTGGCAACATCTTCTACATATTTCTTGGTTTCCATATATTTCTCAAGCTCCCGGATTTCTTCTGTCCGCTGCTCCTCTTCTTTGATCTGAGCCATCAGCTCCTGCTCCCGCTTTTCATAGGAGGCCCGCTTAGCCTGCAAACTGATGGTTCCAAAAGCCACCACTGCAATCAGTACGATCAAGGCAAACGGAATCAACCGAAATTCCAGACGCTTCTTCTGTTTCATGCGACGACGGGCTTTCATGATAACCGTTCTCCTTCCTTTTTGGCTTTTTCAGCGGGGTTCTTCTTTATTATAAAGCCTTTAACAGTATTTTGCAATTTTTTTATGAAAAAAAATAACAATTTTCTAAATTGCTGGTACAATATCATCCCAAGCAGCACGGCGAGCAGGGCAAAGCCCCGAATCATTCCATCATTTTCAAGATATATCAGTCGGAACAGCAGAAAACCGTAAATGATCCAGTAAGCCAGATCCTCAAGAGCCACCCAAAACGTCCCATGGCGAATCAGGCTGCGAAATAAGCGGAGTCCCTCGTACATACAGGCCATCAGAATC
>JAFTZF010000002.1 GCA_017464645.1 Lachnospiraceae bacterium
CTGCCTGGACCGTTTCCAGCGAACCTGTCTGGGCGATTTCATCCCGGATGGAATCTACCGCTGATTGCACTGTAGCACAGCCTGTGCAAAGAAGTGCTGCCAGTAACCATAAAAAGATATTTTTCGTCATGGGGCCTCCTTTCGACTCTGTTTCTATGAAATTTCCGCTTGAAGATTAAATGTATGTCCCGGGCAGCAGTGTTCCCGTTTCAGCAGTAGCCCGCAGCCAATCAGCCTTCGTCTGCGCCTGGGCTTCTTGGGCGTGCCTTGCATGGTCCTCCATAATCTGCTCTCGTCGTCGCCTAGCTCCTAGACAGCAGAACTACGGACTCAACATTCGCGGACCAGGGGAACATGTCCACGCATCCGGCCTTCACCACCCGATAGCCCCGCTCCTGAAGCAGGTCCAGATCTCGGGCCAGGCTGGTGGGTTTGCAGGAAATGTACACCAGGTGGTCCACGCCATAGGCGATGATCTTTTCCAGGGCCTTGGGATGGATGCCGTCCCGCGGCGGATCCAGCATGATAAAATCCGGTTTCTCTTCTATGTCATCCAGCACCTTGAGTACATCGCCTGCAATGAAGTCGCAGTTGGTCAGTCCGTTGAGGGCGGCGTTGACTTTAGCGGCCTCCACGGCCTCTTCCACGATCTCCACGCCGATGACCTGCTTGGCTACCGGCGCCAGCATCTGGGCGATGGTGCCCGTGCCGCTGTATAAATCAAAAATCACTTTATCCCTGGTCTCACCCACGTAGGAGCGGGCCTTTTCATACAGCACCTCCGCCCCCAGAGAATTTGTCTGGAAGAAGGAGAAGGGCGAGATCCGAAAATGCAGGCCCAGCAGTTCCTCCTGAAAATGATCCTGGCCGTAGAGGATATCCGTACCGTCGTTTTGTACCACGTCCGCCAGGCTGTCATTTTTGATATGGAGCACGCCCACCAGTCTGCCTTCCAAAGGCAGGGCCAGCAGCCGCTGCTTCCAGGCCTCCAGCATGGGCCCCTCCGTCTCGGCTTCCAGCTGGGTGGTAGTTACCAGTGCAGCCAGCATCTCTCCTGTCCTGGCGCCCTTTCGCACCAGCAGATGGCGCAGATAGCCGATGTGCTGCATTTTGTGGTAAAAGTCCACCTGCTGCTCCCGGAAAAAGTCCAGAGTGGCCTGCAAGATCACGCAAAAGTCCTTTTCCGCAATGCGGCAATCCTCCACTGTCACAATGTCATAAAAGCTGCCCCGCTTGTGCATACCCAGAGAAAGGGGGCCGTCCTTGTAAGCGTCTCCAAAAGAAAACTCCATCTTATTGCGATAGCCGTACACGCGGGGGCTGGGCAGAATTCCCTCAAATTCGTAGGTGTATCCCTTTTTCAAAATGGCCTCATCCAGCAGTTCCTTTACCTGGCCTGCCTTCAGCTGCAGCTGGTCCTCATAGGAAAGGCTCTGATAAGTACAGCCGCCGCAGTCTGCAAAATGGGGGCAGGCTGCCTCCACCTCTTTCACAGAGGGTTCCAGCACCTCCAAAAGGCGTCCCTCGCATTTGCCCTTCCGTTGTTTTTGAACAGCAAAGCGCACCTTCTGTCCGGGCAGGGTATTCTTCACACAGACACGCACACCCTCCACAGGGATCATTCCCTTATTGGGAAAATCCACCTTTTCTACAATTCCTTCATATATCTGTCCCTTTTTCATGTCCCTTCTTGCTCCTCTATAACAAAAAAGACCGCCACAAAGCTTGCAGAAGCCAGATTCCCCTGAAATCATCTGCAATCCGCTGCGGCAGCCTTACTCTTTTCGTACTCTTACGGATCCTTTACACTTCTTCCTCATCAAAGAAGTCGTCCTCAAAATCCTCGTCGCATTCTTCGTCTAAATCATCCAGATAATCCGGTGCAAAATAGCGATATACGCCGTAAGCGATCAGCGCCACTGCTGCTACTGCTCCCACAATAGCCAGAATCCATAAAAGGGTATTCTTGCTCTTTTCCTCTGCCTCTTTCTTGCACAGCAGCTCGTTTAACTTGGTGTTGCTCAGAAAATCTTCCACTCTACTCATATCTGTTTCACCCGGTTCCTTTCTTGATTTTAAAATATTAAAAATTTCTCATTTCGATACTTTTTATTATTTTCAGTATACCACAGGTAAACCGAAATTACTATCTTTTTCAAAAAAACCTTTTGGAAATGTTCTACCCGTTGATTTCAAATGGCTTCAGTTGTATAATCTAAGAGTACGTGTAAATTTTTGACATTCCTTTTGAGGAATCTGCACATCCCGGAAAGAACCTTTCTTTCCTTACGTTTTTATAGAACAAGGAGGTTTATCATGAAAGCTTTTATGGATCAGGATTTTTTGCTGTCCACAGAAACTGCCAAAAAATTGTATCACGAATATGCAGAGGTGATGCCTGTTCTGGACTACCACTGCCATATTAATCCAAAAGAAATTGCCGAGGACCGCAAGTTTGAAAACATCACCCAGGTATGGCTGGGGGGCGACCACTACAAATGGCGCCAGATGCGTTCCAACGGCATTGACGAGCGCTATATTACCGGTGATGCCCCGGATCGGGAAAAGTTCCAGAAATGGGCGGAGACTCTGGAAAAGGCCATTGGCAATCCCCTTTATCACTGGAGCCATCTGGAGCTGAAAAAGTATTTCGGCTATGAGGGCTATCTGAATGGTGAGACTGCCCAGGAGGTTTGGAATCTGTGCAATGCCAAACTGCAGGAGGACAGTATGTCTGCCCGCAACATTATCCGTCAGTCAAACGTGACTCTGGTGTGCACCACCGATGACCCGGCTGATACCCTGGAGTGGCATGAAAAGATCGCTGCAGATGAAAGCTTTGAGGTGCAGGTACTGCCTGCCTGGAGACCGGACAAGGCCATGTACATGGAAAAACCCGATTACACAGACTATCTGGCAGCCTTGAGCAAGGCCAGCCAGGTGAAGATCACTTCCTTCTCTTCTCTGAAAGAGGCTCTAATAAACCGCATGGACTACTTCGCAGCCCACGGCTGCTGTATTTCCGACCACGGCCTGGACTATGTCATGTATGCGCCTGCCAAGGAGGCTGAGCTGGAAGCGATTTTTGCAAAACGCATGGCCGGCCAGATGCCCTCCGAAGAAGAATTATTGAAATTCAAGACCGCTTTCCTGATCTTCGCAGGAAGAGAATATCACAAGCGCAACTGGGTAATGCAGCTGCATTACGGAGTAAAGCGCGACAATGACAAGCTGCGCTTTTCCAAGCTGGGACCGGACACGGGCTTTGACTGCATCAGCAACTATGCTCCCTCCGCCCAGATGGCAGACTTCCTCAATGCCCTGAGCTGCACGGACCAGCTGCCCAAAACCATTTTGTATTCCTTGAACCCCACCGACAATGCGGCTATCGGAACGATCCTTGGCTGCTTCCAGGACTCCAGCGCCATTGGCAAGATCCAGCAGGGAAGCGCGTGGTGGTTCAATGACCACAAGACCGGCATGACAGATCAGATGATCAGCCTGGCAAACTTAGGACTTTTGAGCAACTTCATCGGCATGCTGACCGACTCCAGAAGCTTCTTGTCCTACACCCGCCACGAATACTTCCGCCGCATCTTATGCGAGCTGGTTGGCGGCTGGGTAGAAAACGGCGAATATCCCGCGGACTACCGTGCACTGAAGGAAATCATCCAGGGCATTTCCTACAACAATGCCGTACGCTACTTCGGATTTGACCTGTAAATCATATTTTGTGAGGGATCCCCATGAAAGAACAGCTTTATACCATACCTTTAAATGATGCCATGGATGCCCATGACGAATGCCCCTTTTGCTTTATTGAGCGAAGCGTGGAGCAGGGCCTGCTGGACTTTGTCCTTGGCTCCGGTTCCTCCTACATGGAGGCCGATATCCGGGAAATGACAGACAAGGCCGGCTTTTGCCGCACCCATTTCAAAAAAATGTTCCAGTACGGCAACACCCTGGGTAACGCATGGATCTTGAAAACCCATTATATGCGGACCATCGAAGAAATGCAGAAGGAATTCGCCGGATTCAAGCCCGGCAAGACTTCCTTTAAAGACCGCTTCAGCAAAGCCCCAAAGAACGCCAATCCTCTGGTTGTCTGGGCTCGTGAGCGGGACTCCTCCTGCTACATCTGCCATCAGTTTGCAGACACCTACAACCGCTATCTGGACACCTTCTTCTATCTGTTTAAGCGGGATGAGAAATTCCGTCAGAAGGTAAAGGACAGTAAGGGCTTTTGTATTCATCATTTTGGAGATCTATGCGAGGCTGCGGACTCCGAGCTGTCCGATAAGGACAAGGAGGCATTCTATGACATGGTGCTTCCCCTCATGGAAGAGAATTTCAAGAGAGTCTTCGGGGATGTCTCCTGGATGGTGGAAAAATTTGACTACCGCAACCAGGACGCAGACTGGAAAAGCTCCAAGGATTCCATCCAGCGGGGCATGCAGAAGCTCAAAGGTGGCTATCCGGCGGACGCACCGTATCAGAAAGCCCGGTGAATTCCTGAAAGAGCAGGCTCGGATTGTTTCTTGAATCTTAGATTTAAATCAAGCAGGTTTCTTTAAAGTACTTGATCGACACCCCTCTTTGCTAACTCCCTTCGGTCGGACACGCGGAACCGGGTTATCTTATAACTTTAAAGAAACCTGCTGATTTTTACAAAAGTCTCATATATTTTCTGATGAATCCCCACTTTGGGATATACCCAGAAATTGCAATTAAATTTGTGATAAATAATAACTTCAGGACACGATCCGAGCCTGCTCCTTCAGGAATTTGCGCCGCTCCCTGTAGTCCGGCAGCACCTTCTCTACTTCCGCCCAGAACTTCCGCGAGTGATTCATCTCCTTGCGGTGACACAACTCATGGACTACCACATAGTCCCGGATCTCCTCCGGTAAGCGCATCAGCTGGCAGTTGAAATTCAGATTGCCTTTGGCACTGCAGCTGCCCCAGAGAGTCTTCTGGCTGCGGATGGCGATCCTTCCGTAGGTCACTCCTATGATAGCTGCATACCAGGCCACCCGCTCAGGCAAATCTGCCTTGGCCGCCTTTATCAGTTCCCGGAGCTGTTCACTGCTCAGGGGCGCTTCCTGCTCCCGGCTTGCAGCTCTTTTTTTTACCTTTTCCAGGTGTTTTTCCAGCCAGTCCGCCTTATCCCTTAAAAACCTCTGAATAAGCCATTCCGGCATCCCATAGGGCGCTCTCACCAGGACTTCTCCTGTCCGGGTAATCTCCAGACTCATGGTCCTGCGCCGGCTTCTGATTATTTTTATATCCATCTTATACTTCAAACAGCAGATCGCCGTAGGAAGGCATGGGCCACATATCCTTGGCTACCAGCATCTCCAGTTTATCAACTGGTGTACGCAGAGCCTCCATAACGGGAACGATCTTCTCCCGGAAGTAATGTGCCCGCTCCGGTCCTTCTGCATAATTGCAGGCACCGTCTGTCAAAGCAGTGAGCTCTGTCAGGGCTGCCTTGGCCTCTGCCAGTGCGTTGGAGCACTCCTTCAGAAGTTCGATCTGTACAGTAATGTTTGCCTCCGGGCAAGCAGATTGTATCTGATTAATAGAGGATGCCAATGCAGTGGTGTACTGTACCACAGCCGGAATGATCTGCTTGCTGGCAATATCGATCATAGCCCGGGACTCAATATTCATGGCCTTGGTATAGGTCTCATAGCTGATTTCTGCACGAGACTGAAGCTCCGCACGGGTAAATACGCCAAAGCGTTCAAACAGCTGTACGGACTTCTCCTCCAGCAGTGCGGGAATGGCCTCTACCATACTGGGCAGATTGGGCAGACCACGACGAGCCGCCTCTTCCTTCCACTCCTGGGAGTAACCATTGCCGTTGAATACGATTCGCTGATGCTCGGATGCATATTCCTTGATCAGGTCATGAACTGCCAGTTCAAAATTCTCTGCCTTCTCCAGGCGGTCGCAGGTATCTGCAAAGCTCTCTGCCACAATGGTATTCAAAACCACATTGGCCGGTGCCACAGAATCTCTGGATCCCACCATACGGAACTCAAACTTGTTTCCGGTAAAGGCAAAGGGTGATGTACGATTTCTATCGGTAGCGTCCTTAGCAAAATCAGGCAGTGTCTTTACACCTGTATGCAGATGGCCGCCTTTGATACTATGAGTTGCAGAACCGGTGCTGATCAGCTGTGCCAATACATCCTCCAGCTGTTCGCCCAGATATACAGAAATAATAGCCGGCGGCGCTTCATTTGCTCCCAGGCGGTGGTCATTTCCCACATCTGCTGCCGATTCCCGCAAAAGAGCTGCATGACGGTCCACTGCCCGCAGTACACAGGTCAGCACCAGCAGGAACTGAATGTTTTCATGAGGTGTCTTGCCCGGCTCCAGCAGATTGATACCGTCATCAGTAGTCAGAGACCAGTTATCATGTTTACCGGATCCATTTACTCCCGCAAAGGGCTTTTCATGAAGCACACACTGGAGATTATGACGATATGCCACGGTCTTCAGGGTTTCCATTACCAGCTGGTTGTGGTCTACTGCCACATTACACTCTGCATAAATGGGGGCCAGCTCATGCTGAGCAGGAGCCGCCTCATTGTGCTGAGTCTTTGCAGATACACCCAGTTTCCACAGCTCCCGGTTTACGTCCTCCATAAAATCTGCAATACGCTCCCGAATGGCACCGAAATAATGATCATCCATTTCCTGGCCCTTGGGCGGCATGGCTCCAAACAAAGTACGCCCGGTAAATACCAGGTCCTTGCGCTTCAAATATTTCTCCCGATCCACCAGGAAATATTCCTGCTCTGCTCCCACAGAGGGAGTTACCTTGTTGGAGGTGGTATTTCCAAAGAGTCTCAGCAGACGCAGAGCCTCTCGGTTGATCACTTCCATGGAACGCAAAAGAGGTGTCTTCTGATCCAGCGCTTCGCCTTTATAAGAGCAGAAAGCCGTAGGAATATAGAGAATTCCTCTCCTGCCGTCAGCACTCTTCTTTACAAATGCAGGTGATGTACAGTCCCAGGCAGTATAGCCACGGGCCTCAAAGGTCGCACGCAGTCCGCCGGACGGAAATGAAGACGCATCCGGCTCGCCCTTTACCAGTTCTTTTCCTGAGAACTCCATGAGCACTTTTCCGCTTGGCATGGGTGCAGACAGGAAGGCATCATGCTTCTCTGCAGTCGCTCCGGTCAATGGCTGGAACCAATGGGAATAGTGAGTAGCCCCCTGCTCCAGAGCCCACTCTTTCATCTTCTGAGCCACCACATCTGCTACAGCCAGATCCAACTCTTTGCCTTCTGCAATGGTCTTCTTTAATTCTTCATAAATCTCTTTCGGCAGGCGTTCCTTCATCACTGTGTCATTAAACACCTGCTCGCCGAATATCTCAGATATACATCTATGATCCTGCATGCTTTCTCTCCCGAATTCTTTTTCTATTAAAATACCGTATTTCTCAAGGAAATGCAAGGAAAATCAAGCCTTTTCCCGTTTCTCCTCTATCCTCAGATCCTTTTGCTTTGAAATAGCTTTCCGCCACTGGGGAGCAATGATAATATCCACAGCCTGCCTGTTATTACAAATCTCCGCACGCTTGTGGTCTCCGCCAAACTCGCCATCCAGCGTCCAGGGCACCACTTCTTCAGCCTCTATGATCACACGGGCGCTGCGGAAGGAAATCATGTACTTGCTGTCCATCTCCTCCACCAGAAGAGCCGCCAGGATCTCCTGGAGCTCCAGCAGGTTCGTGGGCCGCTTGATAAATGTCACTTCAAAAAGTCCATCATCAAAGACTACATTTTTCCCTACAATCCCTTTAAAACCGCCCACGGATTTGGAATTGGTCACCATACCGTAGAGGAAGTCTCCCTCAAAGGTTTTCTCCTCACTGATCACTTTCATACGATAAGAATGGATGCTTGTGAGACTCTGTACCCCCTTCAGCAGGTAAGCCATCTGGCCCAGCACATTCTTGATCTCCTGAGGTGTGGAATAGGACACCTCCGTAAAAATCCCAAAAGCTGCAATATAGACAAAGTTGTTGTCATTGAAGGAACCCACATCACAGCTAAAGCGTTCACCTGTCACTGCGATCTCCGCCGCCTTTGACATATCTGCAGGTATCTTCAGGCTTCTGGCAAAATCATTGCAGGTACCCGCCGGAATATAACCGATGGGGATTTTGTGTTTGCGCTGCATCATACCGCTGACCACTTCATCCAGCGTACCGTCTCCGCCGCTGCATACCACCAGATCATAATCATCCGGCAACGCCATGATCTTCTCCATGGCATCCAGATACCCCTTGGTTGGGTAGATGGTAATCTCATAGTCTTCTTTTGCCATGGCCTGGATGATCCCATAGAGCTTGCCACGGATATGTTCCTTCCCCGCATGGGGATTATAGATGAAAAACAACCGTTTATTCATATTCTGTCACCTCTTATCCGAAAATTGCCCCCAACATTCCATAAGAAAGTACTGACATGATCACTGTCGCAATAATGATCCCTAAAAGAACAGCCGGGAATGCCTTTTTGAATTTCATGCCCAACAGAGCTGCAATGAGGGACCCTGTCCAGGCACCTGTGCCGGGCAAGGGAACTCCCACAAAAAACACCAGTCCCCAGAATCCGTATTTTTCAATCTGGTCCTTTTTGGACATAGCTTTATTTTCCAGCCGATCCACAAGCTTGGCAAGGCGTTTGCTCTTGCGCATCAGCTTAAAAATCCAGCGAATCAACAACAGAATAAAAGGTACCGGGATTACATTTCCCACAATACAAATGGGCACTGCCCGTAAAATGGGAATATCCAGGAAAGCCGGGCCTGCTGCCAAAAGGCCTCCGCGCAGCTCCAGAATCGGCACCATGGAAATCAAAAACACGATTACTTCCTTGGCCGCACTGCCTCCTAAAGTGGTCACAAACCACTGTACTAAGGTCTCTGTCATAACAATCTCCTTATCATCTTCTTACTATTTTATTTTATGCTTCCCGAAGCTGCTCTACCAGTCTTTTCAGGACTTCAAACATGCGGTCCATTTCTGCATCCGTACCGATGGTGATCCGCAGATACCGGTCAATGCGAGGCTTTGCAAAATAGCGCACATAGATATGCTCTTTCTTTAATCCCTCAAACAGCGCCTTTGCATCACAGGAGGGATGGGTAGCAAAAATAAAGTTGGCCGAGGGCTCCAGATATGTAAAGCCCAGCTCACGCAAGGCCTCCTTGCTCCGCTCCCTGGTGGCTTTGATCTTTCCAATGGTCTCCCGGAAATAAGCCTCGTCCTCCACAGCCGCCGTTCCCAGCTCCAGGGAAGGCAGTCCCAGGGTGTAGGAATTAAAGGCGTATTTCACATCATTTAAGCTGCGGATGAGAGCCGGAGAACCGATGGCAAAGCCAATGCGCATGCCGCACATGGACCTTGACTTGGAAAAGGTCTGTACCACCAGCAGGTTCTCGTATTGATCCAGCAGCTCTATAGCTGAAGGGCCCTCTGCAAAATCAATATAGGCCTCATCCACAATGACCACAGACTCCTGATTGTGGGCAATGATATCCTCCACATCTCCATGCTCTATCAGAAGGGATGTGGGTGCATTGGGATTGGGGAAGATGATTCCGCCGTTCTCCCGATAATAATCTTCTTTTACGATCCGAAACTCCTCATCCAGGGGCTGCATCTCGTAGGGAATCCCAAACAGATCTGCCCAGACCGGATAAAAGGAATAGGAAATATCCGGGAACAGAATGGGCTTCTTAGAGTTAAAGAAGGTCTGGAAACACATGGCGAGCACATCATCAGAACCTACGCCCACAAAAACCTGGTCCTCTCCCACCTGGTAGCGCTTTGCCAGCGCTTTTACCAGCTTGCTGCAGGCCGGATCCGGATACAGGCGCAGACGGTCCACATCCAGATTCAGCAGAGCCTCTCTCACTCCCGGTGCCGGGGGGTAGGGGTTCTCATTTGTATTTAACTTTATCATATCCGGCTGATTCGGCTGCTCACCCGGTGTATAGGGCACTACTTTACGAATATTGGCTTCCCATTTTTTCATCCGTATTCTCCTCACTTTTCTGTAATCACGCCTTTTTCCACCAAAAAGACCGGGTGATAGGACAGCTTGGCCTTACGAAGGCCCTCTTCTCCCACATCATCTTCCCTGTTCAGGTACAGATAGCCGGCTGCCTGATGCTTGGCAAACTGCTGATTGATCATGGCATAGGCTCCCTGAACATGGCTGTATGCTTTCTCCACATGAACCACCATGGTGTCATCACAGACCGGTTCTCCGATGGTAAAGGCTACGATCTCTCCGCCTACCCGCAAAATTCCCCCCTGCATCTCCAGTTCCCGGAACAGGCGAAGGAAGTTCAGTGTCACGCAGATCTCCGCCCGCTTCTCAGGATGGTCTTCGCAGCCGTTTAATTCCCGCCAGCGCAGAGCCATCTGAAAGCACTCTTCCACATTTTCCGGGCTGATATCTTCGTAGCTCCAATCGGGGTAGGTCTTCATAAACCGATTTACATGGTTCTTTTTCCCATGATACTTTTTTCCGGACAAATTTGCAAGCTTTTCTGTCTCATATACATAATCTGCATACACCCGGTCGTATTCTATCTGAAAACGCCCCGGGTAAAGCTCCTCTAAAATCTCAAAGGTCTCTTTTGTGGCGTTGTGCAGCCGGAAAGGCACACCTTTCTCTTTGCAGTAGGTCATAAGGGCCTCCAGAGCAGGCCTGGGGTCCTTGTTTCCCCATGGAAAAGTAAAGGAGGTCTCACCCTCTTCCAGGTTGGCAAAGACAAGCATATCCTCCACAATGGCAAAGCCCGTAGGATAATGCCTGCACCACAAATATACATTTGCAAAAGTCATCTCGCAGCTTCTTGTCTTCCGTTGCTTTAAATACTTTTGTATAATGTCCCGGTCCTCTAATTCCGGACGCCTGAACTGTATTTCCATGCCTTCTCCTTCATTTCTCCCAATACATTTCCTCTGAATACTTCAAAAAAGGCACCGCTGCTGCAATGCCTTTTTATTTCGCAAAACTAGAACAGTTTCTCTTTGTAAACGCCCTTGGCGATCAAATCTTTGAATGCGTCTACCACAGACTGTTTATCCTCTTTGTAGGTTACACCAAACCATTTATCCCTGGTTTCCAGTACCTCTACGGTTGCTTTTCCGGACTGGATCATACTGTCCACAATGCCCGGCAGCAGATACTCCGCCTTGATATCGCCCGGCTTTAACTGGCTCAGGAACTCTTTAAAGCCCGCATCCAGGGTGTTCAGAAATTCCGGTGTCAGTCCCCACATGTTCATGGATACATGGCCCTTTGCATCCATGGCAACCAGATTGCCCTCTGCGTCGGGAGCAGCTGCTCCGTCTGCAGTCTTTACAATGCCGGAGGTCTCCACAACACCTGTCAGAAAGCCGTCCTCTACCTTGCACACACCTCTGGTCACTGCGCCGTTGTCACTTAAAGTATTGCCTAAAATAAAGCCTGCCATGCAGAATTTTAACTTTCCGTCATCGGGATGCTCCTGCACCAGGAAATCGTGAACCTTTACAAATGCCTCTTTTCCGTAATAGTCATCTGCATTGATCACTACAAAGGGCTCATTGATAATGCCCTTGCAGCTGAGGACTGCCTGACCTGTACCCCAGGGCTTGGTGCGTCCTTCCGGCTTTGTAAAGCCTTCCGGCAGATTATCCACTTCCTGGAATGCATACTCTACTTCTGTCAGCTTCTCCATGCGGTTTCCGATGATTTCCTTAAAATCCTTCTCCAGATCCTTGCGGATAATAAAAACCACTTTATTAAATCCCGCCTCCAACGCATCATGAACGGAATAGTCCATGATGATCTCACCGCTTGGTCCTACGGGCTCCAGCTGCTTGATACCGCCTCCGAAACGGCTGCCGATTCCCGCTGCCATAACTACTAACGCTGTTTTCTTCATATCTTACGCACTCCTTTCCCCTTCTGCACAGCTCTACTGTACACTCTTCATTGCATTGATCACATGCAGTACATATTCTTCGCAAAGTTCGTCTGTCAGTGCCTCTACCATGACACGCAGCAGAGGCTCGGTGCCGCTCTTACGCACCAGGATCCGTCCGTCCTCGCCCAGGCGCTCCTCCACATTGCGGATAGCCTCCTGTACCTTGGGATGATTCAGGGTTTCATCCATGTCAGTAACCCGCAGGTTCTGCAGCAGCTGCGGATAGATCTGCACTTCGCTTGCCAAAGTAGCCAGCGTGGTCTTCTTCTCCAGCAGAACCTCCATGATCTTTAAAGAAGTCAGAATACCGTCTCCGGTAGTTGCATGCTTACTGAAAATAATATGTCCGGACTGCTCTCCGCCCAGCTGATATCCGTTCTGGGTCATATTCTCGTAAACGTATTTGTCGCCTACAGCTGTCTTTTCGTATTTCATGCCAATCTTATCACAAGCCTTGTAAAGGCCCAGATTTGACATCACGGTGGTCACGATGGTATTGTCCTTCAGCGCATTCTGCTCCATCATGCTCTTGCCGCAGATGTAGAGGATCAGGTCTCCATCCACCACATTTCCGTTCTCATCCACAGCGATGCAGCGGTCTGCATCTCCGTCGTAGGCGAAGCCCACATCCAGCTGGTTTTCCCGGACAAACTGCTGCAGCACCTCAATGTGGGTGGAACCGCAGTTGGTGTTGATATTCAGACCGTCAGGCTCATTGTTGATCACATAGGTCCTGGCTCCCAGAGCATCAAATACGCTCTTTGCAATGGCGGAGGAACTGCCGTTTGCACAGTCCAGACCCACCTTTAAATGCTTAAAGGAGCGGGTGGGCAGAGAGATCAGATAACCGATATAACGGTTCCGGCCTGCTGCAAAGTCCACGGTGCGTCCGATGTCTGCGCCGGTGGCCAGAGGGCGCTCTTCGCTCTCTCCATCCAGATATTTCTCGATCTTCTCCTCTACCTCGGCCTCCATCTTGTGGCCCTGGCCGTTGATGATCTTGATTCCGTTGTCATAGAAGGGGTTGTGGCTGGCAGAGATCATAATACCGCAGTCAAAGCCCTCGGTGCGCACCACATAGGATACGCTGGGGGTGGTGGTCACATGGAGCAGATACGCATCCCCGCCGGAAGCAGTAATGCCTGCTGCCAGCGCATACTCAAACATGTAGCTGCTGCGTCTGGTGTCCTTTCCGATGACGATCTTGGCTTTATGGTCTTTTCCATAGAACCATCCTAAGTATCTTCCCACTTTAAATGCATGTTCTACCGTCAGCTTTACATTGGCCTCGCCCCGGAAGCCGTCTGTGCCAAAATACTTGCCCATTTTCGAGCCCTCCTGTTTCTCTTTCTATTACAAAGAAAATCCAAAATTCTTTTGCGTATGCTTTATCTTTTTTCATAAAGTCCCATAAAATTTCAGTATTTATTATACACCAAAAGTGAGGGGAATGCTACTAGAACTTCTTATATTTTTCCATGCTGGGGCAGTCGACCAAAACCGCTTCAAAACATATCATTAAAATGATATGTTTTGATCAAGAAAGGGGATCCCTTTTCTGAAAAGTGTGTCTAACGCTATTATCAGAGAATCTGATGAATATTTATACTTCCGCTAACTGTTTGGGCTATTAGAGTGACTGGCTGTTATATGGAATCATATAGTTCTCGCTAATTTTGCAAGGCGAAAATAGCATCGACCACATCGAACATATTTTCTGTTTTTGTATTGATTTATTCATTTACTTCTGCTAAACTATACTTATGGGGTGTTACCGAAAACGGTAAGCGGTTCGCCTTTCGCCAGAGTGAGTACATTCTGAGAACTTCCAGTATCTTTGGAGGTGATACCAATGGAAAATAAAGTGAAAGGTACAAGATATGATGTTGGAAATCATAGTCGGTATTGTTGGTATTGTAGTGACAATTATCAGTATCATTGTTACGGTGATCAGTATCATGCAAACCACAAAGAAACATAAACATCAAAAAAGCAACCGCCGCTCGCCAAAGTAGAGGTTGCTTTTTTGATAAGCACTTATAGTTGAGGCGAACCGTTTGCTATCGGTAGCACCTCTTTATGCCTTTATTTTAAGGCGATAGCCTTGTTTTGTCAATAATTTTATTGGTTGTAATCGGAATTTTCCAGATATGAATGCTAAATGGCTAATTAGTAACCCCATCCGATTATTTCCCACCTTTTTCGTCGGTATTAAAGGTTGATAATAATACTATGAGTTCTTGATCCTTCTCTTTATGATATCTTTCGATTTCTTCTGCAAATCTATTTTCAACCTCAACATCGTACCTAAGTTCGGTTAATGTGCAACCCTCAAAATCTTCTGAAAACTTATTCTCAACTACTCTGCAAGCCTTATTGATAAGGTTTTCACTATAGAGTGCAGAATACCCAACAATACGATTGACATCAGATACATTTCCTTTGTTTCCAGCAAGTGTTCCAACTACAATGATAATGAGTAATAATACCATTGCAGCGATGATTCCTATGCTAATTCTATTAAAAATCTTCTTGCCCTTTTCACCCTTTTTACCGCATATATGTTGGGCTATTCCAAGAAATGAAAAAAGTATTACTACAAATATATCAAATCCAATTTTAATACCGCTTCTATTATCTAATACATCAAATATTATGGCTAAAATCCAAATACCTGACATTATAAACCATAACCACCATTTTTTCATAATGTACACCTCCGTTCATAAAAACAACTTCTTTGTTACTTTAATTTTACCATGATGAATTATTCTTGAGAATATACTTCATAAAATCTTAAAAATAAAATTTGCTATTATATATTTCCATGTAGAAAAATAGGCTCATTCCAATTCTAAAACAAATCTAAATAATCTTTCTAAATTTTATATTGATTCGGAGCAACTATAAGCTGAACCGTTTTATGCTTGGATGTAGAACTATACATCCAAAATGTAGAATTATACACGCTTTTCATTCAGACACACAATTTCGAAAAGAGAGAAAAATGCTTGCAGAGCTGAGCGCGGTTTCCTTACGCTCCATCCAGATGTATGAGCAACGCAACAACGATATTTCCAAGGCGCAGTTTAATGTTCTAAATGCACTGGCTAAGGTTTTAAACTGCCCGGTTTATGATTTGGTGGATGGTGGGTGTTGAGAAAATAAGGAGCTACAAGTCAGCTGCTCTCGCCATGAGTGCCTGCAATCGTTCAGCTCGATTCCACTTCGTTCCATCTCGCTGTCGTTTGCATTCCTATAGAATAAAACAAAAAGACGATTTGCCCTGCAAAGCAGGTTCAATCGCCTTTTTGTTTTATTCTGCACGCATAGCTTATTCATTCATCTTCGCCAGCTTCGCTGCCTGGTCCGCTGCGATACATGCATCGATGATCTCCTGAATGTCGCCATTCATGATCTTGTCCAGTTTGTACAGGGTCAGGCCGATGCGGTGGTCGGTCACGCGGCCCTGGGGAAAGTTGTAGGTACGGATCTTTTCGGAGCGGTCTCCGGTACCAATCTGGCTTCTTCTGGCTTCGGCCTCTGCATCATGGGCCTTCTGGCACTCCATGTCATACAGCTTTGCCCGCAACAGGGCGAAGGCCTTGGCCTTGTTCTGCAGCTGAGACTTTTCGGTCTGGCTGTATACCACAATGCCTGTGGGATAATGGGTCAGGCGCACTGCGGAGTCGGTGGTATTTACGCACTGACCGCCGTTTCCTGACGCACGCATTACGTCTATCCGGATATCTTTTTCATCGATCTGTACATCCACTTCTTCTGCCTCCGGCATGACTGCCACGGTAATGGTGGAGGTGTGGATCCGGCCGCCGGACTCTGTCTCCGGCACACGCTGTACCCTGTGTACGCCGGACTCGTATTTCATTACGGAATAAGCGCCCTGGCCATTGATCATAAAGCTGACACTCTTCATGCCGCCGATACCGATCTCATCGGTTTCCATGACCTCGATCTTCCAGCGTCTGCCCTCTGCATAATGAGCGTACATGCGGTAAATCTCAGCTGCAAACAGGGCAGCCTCATCCCCGCCGGCGCCTGCACGGATCTCTACGATAACGTTCTTATCATCGTTGGGGTCCTTGGGCAGCAGCAGGATCTTTAAGGTATGCTCCAGCTCTTCAATACGTGTCTTGGAGTCAGAAAGCTCTTCCTTGAGCATCTCGCGCATCTCCTCGTCGCTTTCCTCCTCCAGCATCTGCAGGCTCTCTTCGATGGTCTCCTTGCATTTTTTGTATTCCTGATAGGCCTCTACCAGGGGCTGCAGATCATTCTGCTCCTTCATGAGCTTGCGAAACCGCGCCTGGTCATTGACCACAGAAGGCTCGTTGAGCTCATTCATAATATCTTCAAAACGCAGCAATAAGTCTTCTAATTTATCAAACATGTCTATCCCTTTCCCTCCATGGGCCGTATCCTTCGGCCAACTGGGTTTTCTTTCATTCTTTCACGCCGCAGACTACCCGGTCTTTGCCGCACAGGTCCTGAATCACCCGCACCCGGGCAAATCCGGCCTCTTTAAGCAGTCCTGATACTGCTTCTCCCTGGTCATATCCGATCTCCAGATACAGACTGCCGCCCGCCTCCAGATAATCAGCGGACTGCTTCGCTAAAATCCGATAAAAGTCCAGTCCGTCTGCGCCTCCATCCAGGGCAAGCCTTGGTTCATGGTCCCGCACCTCTTCCATCAGTCCCGGGATCTCTCCCGAAGCAATGTAGGGCGGATTGGACACTATGCAATTAAATCTTTCTTCTACGCCGGCAAACATATCGCTCCGGGCAAATCTTGCGGGCACCTGATGCTGACGGGCGTTTTCCTTTGCCACAGCCAGTGCCTCAAAAGAAATATCCACGCCCAGACCTTCACAGCCCGGACAATGGGCCAGCAGGCTGATTAAAATACATCCGCTTCCCGTGCACACATCC
Source organism: Lachnospiraceae bacterium (assembly GCA_017464645.1). Next base: position 16,957 of record JAFTZF010000002.1, read on the forward strand.
AGGATCCGCATGCCCGGCTTCATGGTCTTTAAAGCCTCTTCCACCAGGACTTCCGTATCCTGCCTGGGAATCAGTACATTTGGACTGACCTGAAAAGAAAGCCCCATAAACTCCTGTGTCCCAGTCAGATGCTGCAGGGGAATGTGTTCTCCCCGCTTTTGCAAAAGCTCCCGATACGCCTTCTCCCGGTCAGCGGACAATTCCTCTTCTCCATGGGCGTAATAATAGCTTCTGCTCTTTCCGGTTATATATTCCAGCAGATACCAGGCATCCAGAGCCCCTTCCGCAAGCCCCTGCCCTCCTAAGTATGCGCTGCCGTAACCATAGGCCTCCCGCAGCGTCATCCTTCTGCGTCCTCTTCGTCAACCCCGCTGCCGGAGTCATCCCTGACCGCCTCATGAACAATGCCCTGCTCCTCCTGATAAGCTCTCCAGTCAAAGACTGCCTCTACTGCTGCGATGGCTACCTCCATCATCTTCCGGTCCGGCTCCTTGGTAGTCAGGCCCTGCAGCCACATACCCGGCTTACTCAAGATCCGCATGATCCAGCTGTCACTGTTTCCCGCAAACCGAATGAACTCGTAGGAAACACCTGCAATGACCGGAACCAGTGCGATTCGGATCACCACACGCAGGATGGGGGATTCCACCCGGATGAACAGGAAGAAAATAATACTGATGAGCATGACTACCAGCATGAAGCTGGTGCCGCAGCGTCTGTGCTGCTTAGATGCCTTGCGCACGTTTTTGGGATTTAACTCCCAGCCATTTTCAATACAGTTGATGCACTTGTGCTCTGCTCCATGATACATGAACACCCGCTGAATGTCCTTCATACGGGAGATGAGAAGCACATAGAGGATAAAGATCAGCAACCGAAGAGCTCCCTCTATGATAGCCAGCACTGCATCTGAAACAATATATTCTCGTAAAAAGTTGGATATAAAATAGGGCAGAACCATAAAGATCGCCACAGCCAGAACTACGGAAAATGCCACCGTAATACCCATGACTACGCTCTCTGCCTTATCCTTAAATACCTTCTGCATAAAATCATCTGCTTTGGAAGGCTGTGTATCTTCGTCATCATAAAATTTTGCAGAATGGGTCAGACAACGCATGCCCAGAATCAGAGAATCCACAAAATTGATCACACCGCGAACAATGGGTGTGGAGCGCAGCCTGCTCTGTCCCGCAACACTGTCATATGTGCTCAGATGTACATCGATCTCCCCGTCGGGTCTGCGTACAGCGATGGAATATACATCCTTGTTTTTCATCATGATCCCTTCAATGACGGCCTGGCCGCCAATTCCCGATGATTTCATACTTCGTACCTTTCTTTTCCCTTAAGAGTAAAAGAGGGTGAGATTCCACAAAACCTCACCCCTTAGCCTTCATTTCTTATTTGTTCATACCATATTTACGATTGAACTTATCAATACGTCCGCGAGCTGCAGCAGCCTTCTGCTGGCCAGTGTAGAATGAATGGCATTTGGAACAGATTTCTACGTGGATGTCTGCCTTGGTAGAACCTGTTACGAATGTGTTTCCACAGTTGCAGGTTACGGTCGCCTGATGATACGCGGGATGGATTCCTTCCTTCATGATTTTCACCTCTTCTGATTATTTTGTGAACTTCTGCTAAAATTCCCGGCCAATGCTGCTCCGATACTTCCACAGCAAGATATCCCGGGCTATCCCTGCAAGTCCCTGCAGTTCACTGCCTCTATAGACAGCCCTTAAATTATAGCATACGATTTTTCCTTTTGCAAGTACTTCCAAACAGGATTTTAAGGGTTTTTTGCGATAATTTTTAGATAAATTTTGTCTTTTTTACCATCTGAACAAATTCATTGTTGTCCCGGGTCCGGTCAAACAGGTTCAGAATATTCTCTACTGCCTCGTCCGCCTTCATGCCGTTAAGCCCCTTGCGCATGCCGTCCATGGCTTCCAGCTCCTCTGCTGTCAGCAGCAGGTCCTCTCTTCTGGTACCGGACTTGGGAATGTCGATAGCCGGGAATACTCGTTTCTCCTGGAGCTTGCGGTTCAGTACCAGCTCCATGTTGCCGGTTCCCTTAAACTCCTCGTAGATCACATCATCCATCTTGCTGCCGGTCTCCACCAGAGCCGTAGCCAGAATGGTCAGACTGCCGCCCTCACGCATGTTCCGGGCTGCGCCGAAGAACCTCTTGGGCATATGCAGAGCCGCCGGATCCAGACCGCCGGAAAGAGTCCGGCCGCTGGGGGGTACTGTCAGGTTGTAAGCCCGGGCCAGACGGGTGATGCTGTCCAGCAGGATGACTACGTCCTGCTTATGCTCCACCAGGCGCTTTGCCCGCTCGATCACCATCTCGGACACCCGCTTGTGGTGCTCCGGCAATTCATCAAAGGTAGAGTAAATGACCTCCACATTGGGGCCTTCTACCGTCTCCTTCATATCCGTAACTTCCTCAGGCCGCTCGTCAATCAGCAGAATCAATAGCTTCATATCAGGGTGATTGCGGGTAATGGACTTGGCCACATCCTTCAGCAGGGTGGTCTTACCTGCCTTGGGCGGGGACACGATCATACCGCGCTGTCCCTTACCGATGGGAGAGATCACATCTACCACCCGCATGGCGGTGCTTCCGCCGGGCCTCTCCAGATGAATCCGTTTGTCCGGGAAGACAGGGGTCAGATCCTCGAAATTGGGGCGGCGGGCAGCCTCCTCCGGCCGATAGCCGTTGATGCTCTTTAAATACAGCAAGGCCGCAAACTTCTCACCCTGGTTGCGCACCTTGATATTCCCCCGCAGAATATCTCCGGTCTTTAAATTAAACTTCCGGATCATGGCCGGATTCACATAAATATCATTTTCACCCGGCAGATAATTGGCACTGCGGATAAATCCATATCCGTCCGGCATTACCTCCAGGATACCATTGGCTTCCTGTCCGCTGTCCAGGTTCTGTGCATCCTGAGCGGGCCCAGCTTCCCTTACCGGTGCAGCACTCTCCCTGGCCTGCTCCCTGGCTTTTTCTGCTGCCATCTCCGCATCCTTAGCCAGCATGGCATCTACAATTTCATCCTTTTTTGCTGCGGAAAGGCCACGCATCCCTCTGGTTTTGGCAATCGCCCTCAGCTCTGCCAAAGGTAACGATTCATATTGCTCTCTTGTCATACGCTCCTCCTATTTTACCTGTCGCCTATGTATTTTTAAATTAGTTTTAAGATCTTATCTGTGGGATTTGTGCCAGAAAACTCCTTGCACACTCGAATCTAGAAAACAGCCTCGTCCATTTGATATTATGATTATACCGCATTTTTCCCAAAAATCAATTGGTTTTGTGAAAATATTGCTTTTTCCGGCGCCCTGTGTTAGATTTAGAAAGAATAGTGTGGCAGTTCTGCCACCACCCTTGCAAAGGAATTTGACTTTTTTATGAAGGAATCCAAGGCTCCCTTCTGGGGAGAAAAACCATATTATTCCCTGGACTACGCCCTGAAGCAGCAGTTTGGGGAAAAGATCTACAAGCTGACTTTAAATGCAGGCTGCACCTGCCCCAACCGGGACGGAACCCTTGGCACGGGTGGCTGTATTTTCTGCAGCGCCGGCGGCTCCGGCGAGTTTGCCGCCAGCCCCAGACTCTCTGTCACGGAGCAGATCGAGCAGAGTAAGGAGCTTCTGTCCCGGAAGCGGCCGGTTCAAAAATACATTGCCTATTTTCAGGCCTACACCAATACCTATGGACCTATCCAGCACCTGGAGCAGGTGTTTACCGAAGCCATTTCTCATCCGGAGGTGGTGGTCCTGTCCATTGCCACCCGGCCCGACTGTCTGGGACCTGAGGTGCTGGAGCTTTTGGATCGGCTGAACCGTATTAAGCCCGTGTGGGTGGAGCTGGGCCTGCAGACCATGCATGAAGAGACAGCTGCTTTTATCCGCAGAGGCTATATGCTTCCCTGCTACGAAGAGGCTGTCAGAAATCTGACAGACCGGGGGGTGACGGTCATTACCCATGTGATCTTAGGCCTCCCCGGTGAGACTTTGGAGCAGATGCTGGATACCGTGCGTTATGTAAACCAACTGCCTGTCTCCGGCATAAAACTTCAGCTCCTGCATATATTAAAAGAAACCGACTTGGCCCATTACTATGAGGTCCATCCTTTTCCGGTCTTTTCCATGGAGGAATATGTCCGGACCGTGATTTCCTGCCTTGAAGTCTGCCGGCCTGACATGGTCATCCACAGGCTCACCGGCGACGGCCCCAAGGACCTGCTGATCGCTCCCCTTTGGAGCACCTCCAAGCGCCATGTCCTCAATACCATCCACCAGACGCTGCGCAGTCAGGGAACCTGGCAGGGGCGGCTCTGGGATCCCGAATCTGAACGGAGGTAATTTTTATGTCTGAATCCTTGACTTTATATAAATTAATGATTCTCTATATGTTGGACAAGGTGAATTTCCCCTTGAGCAATGCCCAGGTGTGCGAATTCATCCTGGACCGGGAGTATACCACCTATTTCACCCTGCAGCAGGCCATTTCCGAGCTGTTGGAGGCCAGCTTTATCCGGGTAGAGACCACAGGAAACACCTCTCTCTACCACATCACCTCTGAAGGCCGCAGCACCCTGGAATACTTCGGGCGGAAGATCTCCGATGCCATCAAGGAGGATATTGACACCTTTTTAAAAGAGCACCGCTACGAGCTGCGCAATGAAGTATCCGTCCGGGCCGATTACTACAAGACCTCCGATGGTGAATACGCTGCCCGCTGCCTGGTAAAGGAAAAGGACGCCACTTTGATCGAGCTGACTCTGACTGTTCCCGCAGAGGAACAGGCCGCTTCCATCTGCGCCAACTGGAAACAGAAGAACCAGAAGATCTACTCCGCCCTGATGGAGGAGCTGCTGTAATTTTTACGAAAAAGAATTTTCAATTTCATAAAGAAACTGCCGGAAACGAGACACACAAGAAAAGGAGGATGTTTTTATGAATCCTTACGGCTACCAGCTTCTCTGGTTATTTTTTATCTACTCTCTTTTGGGATGGTTCCTGGAAACTACTGTGGCTGCCATCCGCCAAAAGCGTTTTGTAAACCGCGGTTTTATCAACGGCCCCGCCTGCATTATCTACGGTATTGGGGCTGTTCTTATTACCATTACCCCTCAAGATCTGCAGGACTTCTGGCTTCTTCTGGGGCATTGCCGCAGTGGTCTGGCTGAAAAAGCTCTACCCTCCGGTTTCCGCCCAAATAGAAAAGCTCCCCATGAGATTCGGGAAGCTTCTTACCTGGATTCTGATCGTATTTATGACTTACAACATTACCGTCTCCTGCATGGCACTCACCCGCTATGATGAGCGTGCCCGTGGAATCCCTGCCACAGAGAGCTGGCAGCAAACCATGGATGAGCAGTTTGGGGATGAGCGGATGGAACGGATTTATCCTAACGCACTGACGGTGGAATGAAATCCTGCCGTGTTGCCGGGGGATGTGGCAGACGACAGGATTTTCCTAAAGAGTTGTTGTCATTGTGCTTTTGTTTTGTTTGTTTCCTGTTAAAATGTCCAAAAACTTATGGATTCTCTAACGCTCTTCCGCAGGAAGTACAGAAACGGGCTCCTTTGCTGATCACATTGCCGCATCCGGGGCAGAACTGCTTTTCAGGAGCTCCCTCCGCCGCCTCAGGCTGACCTGTGGTCGGCAGATCCGGAACAGCGACAGGACTTCCGCATACGGTACAAAAAGCCGCGCCCTTGGGTACATCTGCTCCGCACTTTTCACAGCGGACCACGCCCTTGATATCGTGAATCTGAGTCCGGCACTCCTTTATCTTCTGCTCAGACTCTATGATCAGTGACATAACGCTTGCGAAGTTCTCCTCATAATCTTCCGGATGAGCCATCGCATAGAGTTTTCCCAGCTGGCAATAAAAACCATTGAGCTTTTTCTCCTCCTCTGCAATCTGTACATTCAGCTTTGCCGTACCAGACAGGTCCTTTGCCTGCTGAACCGCTTTTGCAGTTGTCTCTGATGCCTTTTTGCTTAAATCATCCCAAAATGCCATTTTATTTTCCTCCCTTATCGTATCTTTATGAGCGATACCACTCTTTTATTTCCACTCGTTTCCGAAATCCGCTTACAGCACCCGCCAGGGATTCTCTTCCCCTGCCTCTTCCAGAAGGCAGCTCTTTAAGGACGCATAGACCATGTCGTGCACATCCCGGTCTGTATAGAAAGCCATGTGCGGCGTCACGATCACATTGGGAAAGCTCTTCAAAATAGCCAGCTCCCGATTCTGCAGCACCTGGGACTTCAGATCATAATAATAGAGATTAAACTCATTTTCCACCACATCCAGGGCCGCAGCTCCTACTTTTCCACTTTCAATCGCATCAATAAGTGCCTGAGAGTCGATCAGTCCCCCTCTGGCTGTATTGACTAAAATGACCCGGTCCTTCATCTTTGCAATGGTCTCAGCGTTGACCATATGGAAGTTCTCATCCGTCAACGGTGCATGGAAGCTGATGAGGTCACACTGCTGCCAGATCTCCTCCAGCGGCACATAGGTGGCGTACTGCTTCACTTCTTCGCTCTCGTACAAGTCATAGGCCAGAATCCTGCAGCCAAATCCGGATAGATGACGCACCACCGTGCGTCCGATACGGCCCGTACCGATAATGCCCACGGTAAAGCTGGCAAATTCTCTTCCCTGAATTCCTTTCAAAGAAAAGTCCCGGATGTCCGCCCGCTCCATGATATGCGTCATCTTGCGGGAAGCCATCAGCATGAGCATAATGGCATAGTCAGCTACGCCATTGGGTGAATAGGTGGCATTGCTCACCTTGATCCCCAGCTCTTTGGCTGCCTTGATATCCACGTGGTCATAGCCTATGGTACGGGTAGAGACCATCTTGATTCCCAGCTCCTTGATACGCTTCATCAGCGCCGCATCGATGGGGGTGGTAATGATACTGATGCAGTCATAGCCTGCTGCCAGATCAATATTGGCCAGTGTGGGCGTCTCCCGGCAAATGCCCAGCTCCACACCCAGAGCCTCACTTTCTTTTGTAAAGTACTCTGCCTCATCAAAATCCCGATAGTTAAATACAAATACCTTCATGGATCATTCCTTCTTTCTAATCTGCCGGAGTCCCTCCGCCAGTTCCTTTACATCCTGCAGCACATCATCAAAAGCTCCCGCCTGATACAGCTGCACTAAAATCATGCCAAGAGGCACCGCAATGATCATTCCAAAAACACTGCTGATCTTGTATCCTATGTGCATAAAAATCAGAGTGAGCAGCGGGTCCAGCCCCAGGCTGTCTCCCACCATTTTCGGCTGTATCAGCTGATGCACCAGCAGGCTCACTGCATAGATGATCACCAGACCCAGCGCCATGGTATAGTCACCGCTCAGCACCTTCATCACTGCCCAGGGGCCAAGAGCCGTTCCCGTTCCGAAAATAGGAAGCATATCCAGGAATGATATCAGAATCGCCCAGAGCACGGCATAATCAATACCCAGAATCAAAAAACCGATGAGCAGGATCACTGCTATCACTCCCATGATCTTAAACTGGGCTTTGAAATAGCCGCCTACTGCTGTTTTGAAGTTCTGAAGCACGAAAGACCATTTTTCGCGGACAGAGTCGGGCACATGTGCTTTCACAAAAGTGAGCACCCGATCCCGCTGGGCGATAAAAAAGTATGCTGACAAAATGGTGAAAATAATGTGTATCAGAGCGCTGGGGATGTTCTTTGCCATATTTCCGGCAGCCTCCATGGTAGGGCCTCCCAGTGTTTCCACCAGTTTACCCAGATACTCCGTGAAATTCTCCGTCACATCTCTGACAAAACCGGTCACCGCTTCCGGCAGCCGTGCCGCAAGTCCCTGCAGATTCTCACCGATCTGCTCCAGGTCCTCCACCAGGATTTCGTAAAACTGGGGCGCATCAGACAAGAAGTTGCCGATTTCCTGTACCAGCTTGGCCACCACCAGATAGCCCACCAGGACCACCAGACCGATAACCAGAAAGATAACCAGCATGGAACTGTGCTTGCGCACAATTTTCAGTCTGCGCTCCAAAAATTTTACCAGAGGGTTGGCTATCATGGAGATGATCCAGCCCACCACAAAAGGCATGAAAAATACCAACAGCTTCGGAACCGCATAAATCAATACAAGGGCTCCCAACAGAAAGCACAAAACATTTACCAGGTTACGTCCATACTTTTGCAGCATTCAATCACTCTTCTTTCGGTGTGTCTTCACTTAACAGCGCTTCAATAGTTTCCCAGATTTCCTCCCGTCCCTGTTTTGTCAGAGCCGAGAAGGGTAAAATTTTCGTATCAGAGCCTGCGCCCAAACCTGTGCGGATCATTTTCACATGCTTCTGTATCTGTCCCTTGCTGATCTTGTCCAGCTTGGTGGCAATGATAATAGGGGAATAGCCCTGGTACAAAATCCATTCGTACATATTCCTGTCATTGGAAGAGGGCTCGTGGCGGATGTCGATGAGCAGGAACACCGCCTTTAACTGCCTGGAGCCGTGGAGATACCGCTCAATGAGCTTTCCCCATTTTTCTTTGATCTCCTGGGACACCTTGGCATAGCCGTAGCCCGGCAGATCCACCAGATACAGTTCCTCGTTCAAATTATAAAAGTTAATGGTCTGGGTCTTTCCCGGACTCTGAGAGGTCCGGGCCAGGGCCTTGCGGTTTACCAGTCCGTTGATCAGGGAAGATTTTCCCACGTTGGACTTTCCTGCAAAGGCAATCTCCGGCAGCCCGTTCTGGGGCAGCTTACTGGTAATTCCACAGACTGTTTCCAAATTTACGTTTCTAATGATCATGAAATGCCACCTCTATGACTTCCTTCATGGTCTCTGCATAGACAATGCGAAGTCCCTTCTTGATCTCTGGAGAGATCTCTTCTACATCCCGCTTGTTCTTGGCAGGCACGATGACGGTCTTGATACCTGCATTCTTGGCCGCCAGGATCTTCTCCTTCAGGCCGCCGATGGGAAGAACTCTTCCCCGCAGGGTGATCTCGCCTGTCATGGCCACGCTGGCGTACACCGGAATCCCGGTCATAGCTGACAGCATGGCTGTTGCCATGGTAATGCCGGCGGAAGGTCCGTCCTTAGGCACCGCGCCCTCGGGAATGTGGATATGGATATCGTTATCCTTGAAAAATTCCTTCTGAATGCCGTACTGTTCACTGATGGAGCGGATATAGCTGATGCCCGCCACTGCGGACTCCTTCATCACATCACCCAGCTGGCCGGTCAGTTTCAGCTCCCCTTTGCCGGGCATGATATTCACCTCTATCTGCAGGGTGTCTCCGCCCACACTGGTCCAGGCCAGGCCGCGCACAATGCCCACCTCGTCGGTTTCATTTGCCATATCGAACCGATACCGGGGCTTGCCCAAATATTTCTCCAGATTGCCCTCTGTGACCTTCACATGAGCTTTTCCCTGCTCCAGGATCTCTCTGGCAGCCTTGCGGCACAGTTCGCCGATCTTCCGCTCCAGCTGGCGCACGCCCGCCTCTCTGGTGTAGCTGTGGATCAGCTCTGCCAGGGCCCGGTCACTGACAGAGAACTGCTCCTCCTTCAGACCGTTCTTTTTCAGCTGCTTGGTCAGCAGATGCTCCCGGGCAATGTGATGCTTTTCATTCTCCGTATAGCTGGTGACCTCAATGATCTCCATACGGTCCAACAGAGGCCGGGGAATGGTCTGTGCATCATTGGCTGTAGCAATAAACAGTACCTCAGACAGATCGATGGGCAACTCAATATAATGGTCCCGGAAGTGGCTGTTCTGCTCTGAGTCCAATACCTCCAGCAGCGCAGAAGAAGTATCTCCCTTGTAATCACTGCTCACCTTGTCGATCTCATCCAGCAGCATCAGAGGATTCTTCACCCCTGCGGTCTTTAAGCCTGCTGCAATGCGGCCGGGCATGGCTCCCACATAGGTCCTGCGGTGTCCGCGGATCTCCGCTTCATCCCGCACACCGCCCAGGCAGATGCGCACATATTTCTTGTCCAGAGCCCTTGCAATAGATCTGGCAATGGAGGTCTTACCGGTTCCCGGCGGTCCCACCAGGCAGAGAATGGGGCTCTCTCCTTTTCTGGTCAGGGTCCGCACAGCCAGGAATTCCAGCACACGCTCTTTTACATCCTGAAGGCCGTAGTGGTCCTCCTCCAGGATCTGCGCCGCCCGCTTCATATTGCCGCTGTCCCTGGAAGCCTTGTCCCAGGGCATTTCCAGCAGAGTCTCTATGTAGCCCCGCAGCACACTGCTCTCAGAGCTGTTGTTTCCCATATTTTTAAACCGCTGGATCTCCTTTTCCAGCTTTTCTTTTACTTCTTTGGAAGCCTTCAGCTTCCGGGCCGCCTCCAGGAAATGGTCTGCATCGGTGCCGGTGGTATCCTCACCCAGCTCCTCCCGAATCACCTTCATCTGCTCCCGCAGCAGGTACTCCTTCTGGTTCCGGTCCACTCTGGCCTTGACCTTTTCCTGCAGATCCCGCTTCATCCGCAGGATCTCTATCTCATTGTTCAGGAGAATGCCTATACCCTCATAACGATCGGTGAGAGTCACCATCTCCAGAAACTTCTGTTTTTCTTCGTAATACAGAGGCATATGAACCATGATCTGGCTCATGAGCTTTTCCACATCCCTGGTCTCTTCAATCTTCTTTTCCAGGTCTGCACCCATCTTTCCGCTCTCCTTGCAGAACAAGCTGAAGCTGTCCATGAGAGTGCGGAACATGGCTTCCTTGCAGTTCTCCGGCAAATCCTCCGTCTCCTCTGCAAAACGCACCACCTCTGCTGTCAGATATTTTTCAGACTCATCCAGATGGTACAGCTCCGCCTTTTCCAGTCCCTCCACCAACACCCGGATCAGGTTGTGGGGCAGCTTGATCACCTGCTTCACAGAAGCAATCACACCAATTTTATATAAATCCTCCTGGGCAGGCTCCTCCACCTGAGCATCTCTCTGGGTGATCAGAAAGATCTTCTGGTCCTGCAGCATGGCCTGTTCAATGGCCTTCTTGGATTTTTCTCTACTTACATCAAAATGCACAACCATATCCGGAAGAACGGTCATCCCCCGAAGGGCCAGGGCCGGCAATATACGAATCAAGTCACTCATTTTTTCATCCTTCCTAAAAACGTCTCTGTTGTCAAAAATGCATACAGATAAGATTGCGCCTCTGCGCAGTCGCCGCGCGCGAGCGAAGCTGCTTGGAAGCAAAAGAGATTCCGGGCTAAGCTCGGAATCTCATCTGATTACTGGTAAGCATAGGCTGCCCGTCGCCTTCCACCATATCTTTTGTTACGATGCAATTGGTAATTGAATCGTCTGAAGGAATAGTGTACATCAGATCCATCATGATACGTTCCATGATGGCACGAAGTCCACGGGCTCCCGTTTTACGTTTTACCGTCTGCTCTGCAATGGCTTCGATCGCTTCCCGCTCAAAGGAAAGCTGCACGCCGTCCAACTCAAACAGCTTCTTATACTGCTTTACAATGGAGTTCTTGGGCTCCACCAGAATCCGCACCATATCATCTCTGGTCAGCGGATCCAGCGCTACAGTCACAGGCACACGTCCCACAAACTCGGGGATCATGCCGAACTTCACCAAATCTTCCGGTAATGCATTGCGCAGGATCTCCTCGGTGGCCTCCTCTTTCTTCTGGCCAATCTCCACACCAAAGCCAATGGACTTACGGTCCATACGGGTCTCGATAATGCGATTCAGGCCCTCAAAAGCACCTCCGCAGATAAACAGAATATTGGTGGTATCAATCTGCAGCAGTTCCTGATGGGGATGCTTGCGTCCGCCCTGGGGCGGTACGGAAGCCACAGTTCCCTCCAGAATTTTCAACAGCGCCTGCTGTACACCCTCACCGGATACATCTCTGGTGATAGACGGGTTTTCCGATTTTCTTGTAATTTTATCAATTTCATCGATATAAATGATTCCATGCTCCGCCCGGGGAATGTCGTAATCTGCTGCCTGAATGATCTTCAGCAGAATATTCTCCACATCTTCTCCCACATAGCCTGCCTCTGTCAAAGAAGTGGCGTCTGCAATGGCAAAGGGAACATTTAAGATCTTGGCTAGGGTCTGGGCCAGCAGTGTCTTACCGGAACCGGTGGGCCCCAGCAGCAGCACATTGCTCTTCTGCAGCTCCACATCCAGGTCTTTCCCTGCCATGATCCGCTTGTAGTGGTTGTACACTGCCACGGAAAGCACCTTCTTGGCCTCTTCCTGTCCGATCACATAATCATCCAGGAATCTTTTGATCTCCACCGGCTTCAGAAGATTGATATCCTCTGAATTCTGTACACCAACTTCTTCCTGCTCAAGTTCCTCCTCAATGATTTCCGCGCACACATCAATACACTCATCACAGATATAAACTCCAGCCGGACCTGCAATCATCTTGCGAACCTGGTCACCGGTTTTTCCGCAAAAGGAACATCTGATTTTGTCCTCTCCAATTCTCGCCATTTCAATTCCTCTTTACTAACGATTTTCCACAACACGGTCAATGAGACCATAAGCCAGAGCTTCCTGAGCGCTCATCCAGTTGTCCCGCTCAGTATCTCTCTCAACAACCTCCAGAGGCTGCCCGGTGTTCGCCGCCAGCATCTCATTCAGCTTTTTCTTAGTCTTTAAGATATGCTCTGCTGCAATCTGGATCTCAGTTGCCTGTCCCTGCGCACCGCCTGAAGGCTGATGAATCATAATCTCTGCATTGGGCAGAGCCATACGCTTGCCCTTTGCACCGCCGGCCAGCAGAAAAGCTCCCATGCTGGCAGCCATGCCCATACAAATGGTGGACACATCGCATTTGATATAATTCATGGTATCGTAAATAGCCATACCGGCTGTTACGGAACCTCCCGGGCTGTTGATGTACAGATGGATATCCTTAGCAGGATCCTCTGCTTCCAAAAACAGCAGCTGGGATACAACCAGGCTGGCAGTCACATCATTGACTTCCTCGCCCAGGAAAATAATTCTCTCTTTTAACAGTCTGGAATAAATATCGTAGGAACGCTCGCCCCTGCTGGTCTGTTCAATGACATAAGGTACTAAACTCATCTTGCTCTCCTCCTACTCTATCTGATAAAACTTATTTCTCTACTGCGGAATCTCTTACCAGCTCAACAGCCTTCTGGATCGCGATGTCTTCCTTGATCTGCTTCTTGGAATAATCATCCAGAATCTCACTTAACTTCTCAACTTCCATCTTGTAAGTATCAGCCATCTTCTGGATCTCTGCATTCAGCTCATCCTCAGAGATCTCAATCTTCTCTGCAGCCACAACAGCCTCCAGAACCAGTCTGCTCTGGATTCTCTTCACAGCCTGGGGCTTCATCTGCTCGATCATCTTCTGTACATCCATGCCGGTGAACTGCATGTACTGCTCCATGGACAGACCCTGTGCAGCGATTCTCTGCGCAAACTCATCTACCATCTGACGAGCCTGGGTATCTACCATTGCATCCGGAATCTCCATGGTCGCACCCTCGATAATCTTCTCGATAACAGCATCTTCCTTAGCAGCCTTAGCAGCGCTTTCTTTCTTCTCTGCCAGCTTCTTGCGGATATCAGCCTTGTACTCTTCCATAGTATCGAACTCAGAAACATCCTTTGCAAACTCATCATCTGCTTCCGGAAGCTCTTTTGCCTTAATACCCTTTACTACGCATTTGAATACAGCAGCTTTGCCCTTCAGATCCTCTGCATGGTACTCCTCAGGGAAAGTTACGTTTACTTCTACTTCCTCGCCGATCTTGGCACCGATCAGCTGCTCTTCGAATCCGGGAATGAAAGAACCGGAACCGATGGTCAGCGGATAGTCAGTACCCTTGCCGCCTTCGAATGCAACACCGTCTACAAAGCCTTCGAAATCGATGGTTGCGATATCCTTGTCAGCAACTGCACGGTCCTCAACAACAACAGTTCTGGAGTTGTTCTCTCTCTCCTTGTCTACCTCAGCCTGAACCTCTTCGTCGCTTACTTCCAGGTCAGCCTTGTCTACCTCTACGCCCTTGTACTGGCCCAGAGTCACTTCCGGCTTCACAGCTACTTCTGCAGTAAAGATAAATGCCTTACCCTTCTCGATCTGAGTTACGGAAATCTCCGGCTGAGAAACGATATCCAGACCGCTCTCATCTGCAGCATTTGCATATGCTTCCGGAATCAGCTCGTTTGCAGCGTCCTCATAGAAAACAGCTGCGCCATACATCTTTTCAATCATCTGACGGGGTACTTTGCCCTTGCGGAAGCCCGGGATGCTGAACTTGTTTTTGTTCTTCTGGAAAGCAGTTTCCAGAGCCTTCTCAAACTCCTCTGCAGCTACTTCTACAGTGAGTTTTGCCATATTTTTCTCTAATTTTTCAACCTGTACGCTCATTTTATAAATCCTCCTTATGTGTATCACACTTATATTTCTACATACTTACAGTCATTTTAATAGTATAGCACAAGCTTTTCGCAGTGTAAAGTCAAAAAAACAAAAAGCCCTGTTCGCCGGCGGCCCGAAGGCCCCTGACAAACAGAGCTTCTTTGTTTCAGTTCACATGCTGAAACTGCAGCTGCGGCTCCTGTTTATTTACCGCTCATCTGCTGTTCCTGTTTCATGATCATCTTCTTAACCATCTCACCACCGATAGAACCGGCCTGTGCAGAAGTCAGGTCACCATTGTAACCATCTTTTAAGGAAATACCCAGCTCGCTGGCAACCTCCTCCTTAAAGCGCTTCATAGCTGCTTTTGCTTCGGGAACTGCCATCTGGTTTGTATTAGACTGTCCTGTCATGTTTCTCACCTCCATGACCATATTGTGTGAGAAACCCCAAAAACTTATGTTGGAAATATTTGCAACTGCATCACTAGTATACAATAGATTCCTTGATCTCCAGCGCCTTCTCAGCTCCCAGCAGCTGCTCCACCAGGGAAAGGGCAAAGGGAATGGCAGTTCCCATGCCGCGGCTGGTGGTGATGAACTCATCCACAACTACCGGTTCTGTCAGTGCCTGTGCGCCCTTCAGCTCATCTTCCATACCCGGATAAATAGCAGCGCTGCGGCCCTGTAAGAAGCCTAAAGCCCCGAAAATCATGGGAGCCGCACAAATAGCCGCCAACAGCTTTTTCGCCTCGTAAAACTCCTTTAAAAGCCCTGTGAGAGGCGCATAATCCCGCAGATTGGTGGTGCCCGGCATTCCGCCCGGAAGCACCAGCATATCTACTTCCGTAAAATCCACCTCTCCAAACCAGACATCCGCCAGCACTGTAATATCGCTGCGGCCTGTAATCATTCTATCTTTCTTAATGGAAACCGTGGTCACCTTTACACCGGCTCTTCGCAACACATCCACTACCGTAAGGCCCTCGATTTCTTCAAATCCGTCTGCCAAAAACACACATACCTGCTTCATTAATCCTTCCTCCTTTTCTACCGGGCACCTTTCTTAAAACTGCCTCTTTTGTTTTCATTTTACCATATCTGCATCGTCTTTCAAAGCCCAAACTGCCCCTTGCCTTATAAATGATTTCTGTTATACTAAACTCAGATAATTTTTTTAATAAATCTGGAGGAAACCAATGGAAATCGAACGCAAATTTCTCATCCGTACGTTGCCGGAGAATCTGGAACAATATCCCTTTCACCTGCTGGAACAGGCCTATTTGTGTACAGATCCTACGGTTCGTGTACGGCAAAGTGATGACACTTTTTATCTTACTTACAAATCCCAGGGCCTTTTGTCCCGGGAAGAATACAACCTGCCTCTGACGGCAGAGAGCTATGCGCACCTGAAGGCAAAAGCCGATGGAAATATCATTCGCAAAAAACGGTATTTGATACCGGTGTCTGCCCCAAATCCTGCGGAACTGACTATTGAACTGGATGTATTTGAAGCTCCCTTTGACGGCCTGATGCTGGCCGAGGTGGAATTCACTTCGGAGGAACAGGCCCAAGCATTTGTTCCGCCCGCATGGTTCGGCGAGGATGTGACCTACTCTCTGGACTATCACAACAGTACCTTGAGTCAGAAAAAGTTTTAATAACCACATCA
This sequence comes from Lachnospiraceae bacterium, assembly GCA_017464645.1. The sequence goes on from JAFTZF010000002.1 coordinate 33,049, forward strand.
CTCAAAAACCCCTCTGGAAATTCCGGAGGGGTTTTTATGAATTATTTTTAGAACGCTACCATCTCCACCTGGGGCGCCTCCGCAGATTTCAAAGCCTTCGTATACAGCACCGGGCCTCTCTTGCCGGAGTACTCTCTGCGCTCTTCATAGCGCACCAGAGCCGTCACTGTCAGCCACTGGCCTCTGCGCAGTTTGTCCAGATTGTTGGTATGGCACAAATAGCCAAGGAACGCCACATCATCCGCGCAGCAGGTCATAACTTTGCGGCCCGGGACAAAGTGTTCTCTGCCCAGATTGTGGTTCTTGTACACCTGGCCTTTGAAGCGGACTGTCTTTCCCTCATAATGCTCCGGGTAGTCCATGGCATCCACATACCAGATGCCAAAATCAATATCATCAATGTCAATGATCTGCGCATCCAAATCATAGGGCAGAGTCTCTTCAAATTCAAAGGGCTCGCCATTTTCCCGTTCAAATTCTACCTGCGCCCCCGGATTCATAGCCCGCATATTGCGCTTGTATGCATCCGCCGTGGTTTCATCCACGCAGCGGTTGAAAATGATCAGATCCGCTTCCTTGGCCATGTCCATAAACAGGGACTTCATGTTCTGCATGTACAGATCAAAAGTCCCTGCATCTGCCAGAGTAATGATCTGGGCCAGGAACCAGCCCGCCGGCAGTTCCATCTCCCGCAGAAGGTCCATACCCCACATGCCATTGTATTCAATAACTACCTGGGTGGGATTGTAATTGCGCTGGCATCCCTTCAAAAAGGCCGGATTGAAGTCCTCTTTATCCTCTACCTGTACCAGAGCATTCCGGGATTTCTTCAGTTCTTTTTCATCATACTCCTCTTCCCCCTCTTCGCAGGCGATCAAAAGAGTAGTGCCTCCGTCGGAAAAATAGGGATCTGTAATGGTCTCTTTGATAAACGCAGTCTTTCCGCTCTCCAGGAATCCGTTGATCACATAAACCGGTATTTTATTTCGCAAGCCCATGGTTTTCACCTCTTATTTTCTATACTGTCATATTACACATGAAACAGTTCTTTCAGTTCTGCTTCCTTCAGCTCCGCGCCAATGACGCAGAGACGACCTGTATAATCCGGGGAACCCTTACGAACTTCAGACTCTTCCGGCACATGGTCAAACTCCAGCCAGCTGCCGTCCGCTGCTGCCACAATGCCCTTGGCACGCAGAACGGTTCCGTAAGCGCCTTCATCCAGCTTCTTCAGGATCTCTGCGATCTCTTCCTCGGTATACTTATGCACAGTCTCAGCACCCCAGCTGGTAAACACCTCATCTGCATGATGGTGATGATGTCCGTGGTGGTGATGATGGTCATGGTCATGACCGCAGCCGCACTCATGGTGGTGATGATGGTCATGGCAGCCGCAGCCGCACTCGTGGTCGTGATGATGGTGGTCGTGATGATGGTGTTCATGCTCATGGTCATGATGATGCTCGTGCATGTCCAGTTCTGCATGCTGCATAGCCGCCAGAATCTGCTCACCCTTCAGCTGATCCCAGGGGGTGGTGATCAGGGTCGCCTTATCATTGTGCTCTTTCAGCATCGCTACGCACTCCTCCAGCTTCTCGTCGGAGACACCCTGGGTGCGGCTCAGAACGATGGTGCCTGCATGCTCCACCTGGTTCAAAAAGAACTCGCCGAAATTTTTCATATACATCTTGCACTTCTTGGCATCTACCACAGTGATGGCGCTGTCAATGCGCACATCCATGTGAGCGCTTACAGATTCCACTGCCTTTGCCACATCGGACAGCTTGCCTACACCTGAGGGCTCGATTAAGATGCGGTCGGGCTCATAGGTCTCCAGTACCTGCTTAAGCGCCTCTCCGAAGTCTCCCACCAGGGAGCAGCAGATACAGCCGGAATTCATCTCATTCACCTGGATGCCTGCATCCTTCAAAAATCCGCCGTCAATGCCGATCTCGCCAAACTCATTTTCAATCAGAACGATCTTCTCGCCCTTGAAAACCTCTTCCAGTAACTTTTTAATTAAGGTAGTTTTTCCGGCGCCCAAAAAACCGGAGATAATATTGATCTCTGTCATGTAAAACCTCTTCTTTCTACAAAATCTGCATATACGAGTAAATTTAAAAATAGAATTTCGCCAGAGAGATTCTCCGCCTGCAGCGGGTCGATTTATCGACAAACTTCATTTCTGCTGCAGTGCGATCCCACGGAGTGTTTGTTGCTCTATAAGACTCTTCATTCTTATAGAGTAACAAAGCGCTGCCGCACCACCTCTCGGTCATGCTGCAACGCTCTGATTTCCTTCAAAACTTATGCTAATTTGGATTTAGCCAGCTCAGCCAGGGTTGCGAAACCTGCTGCATCATTTACTGCCATGTCAGCCAGGATCTTGCGGTTCATCTCAACACCTGCAAGCTTCAGGCCGTACATGAATTTACTGTAGGATAAGCCGTTCATTCTTGCTGCTGCGTTGATACGAGCGATCCACAGCTGTCTGAACTGACGCTTTCTTTCTTTTCTTCCTGCATAGGAGCTGGTCAGAGCTCTCATTACGGACTGTTTTGCTACTCTATACTGTTTGCTTCTGGCTCCTCTGTAACCTTTTGCCAGTTTCAATACGCGATTGTGTCTCTTTTTGGCACCTAAGCCGCCTTTGATTCTTGCCATCTTCTATTTCCTCCTTGAACTCTCACTCTTATAAGTAGGGTAAAATCTTCTTCATGCTCTTTACATTAGCTGCATCTACAGTGGTTGCTTTTCTAAGATTTCTCTTTCTCTTCTGAGATTTCTTGGTTAAGATATGGCTCTTATAAGCTTTCATTCTCTTTAACTGACCGGTACCTGTTTTCTTGAAACGTTTTGCAGCTGCTCTGCTTGTCTTAATCTTGGGCATTGTATATTCCTCCTGTACTTATTGTCTCTTTTTATTTTAACTAAAACCGAACCCTGGACAGGTTAACGCTTTTCTGTTAAAAACATGATCATCTGTCTGCCTTCCAGCTTGGGGGCCTTTTCCACCGTCGCTATATCAGACACCTTCTCTGCAAACACATCGAGAATCTGCTTGCTGCTCTGTACGTGAGCCATCTCTCTACCGCGGAACCGCAGTGTAACCTTTACCTTGTCACCCTTCTGGATGAACTTTCTGGCTGCTGCTGCCTTGGTGTTCAAGTCATTCTCTTCAATGTTTGGTGATAAACGAACCTCTTTGATCTCAATGGTTTTCTGTTTCTTCTTTGCTTCTTTTTCCTTACGGCCCTGCTCGTACTTGTACTTACCGTAGTCGATAATCTTGCATACGGGCGGTTTGGCTGTGGGTGCGATCTTCACCAGATCCAGCTCTGCCTCTCTGGCCATGCGCAGCGCATCCTTTGTAGGCATGATGCCCAGCTGCTCTCCATCTTCTCCGATCAGACGTACTTCTTTGTCTCTGATCTGTTCGTTAATCATTAAATCGCTAATGGTTTTGCCCTCCTCAATTCGGCTTTTTCAAAAGCTAAAAATAAAATAAAAAAGTGGATAGTCAGACCATCCACACCAATCACTGAAGTCACAGGAACCCTGCAAATTCACCTGATATAAACCCGAGTCGCCTCATTGCGCTAAGGTGAGAGTGGATACTCTGCTTTCTTTTACCCGACTATGTTACCACACATTCCAAATGGTGTCAACCACTTTTTTAGGAATTTTTCATCCTTTTCCTGTGCTTTTCATAATATAACAACAGGTCTTTTTTATCAAGAACTTTTAGGAGGAATTTCATGCGTATTTTAATCGGGGGACTAAAAGGACAGACCCGGAACTATGAGCAGGCACTGAAGGTGCTGGGGGCTCACCCCAGCACCTTGCTGCCGGAGCTTTCTTTTGACGACAGCGGTTCTGATGATCTTTCAGAAGATTTTCACGGGCTGCTGCTGCCCGGCGGCGGCGACATCCACCCCGGCTTCTTTGGCCAACCAAACTTAGGCAGTTCAAATATCAATCCCCAGCTGGACTCTCAGCAGTTTGCCCTGTTCCACACTTTTTTTAAGGCCGGCAAACCCATCCTTGGCATCTGCAAAGGAATGCAGATCATCAATGTGGCTCTTGGCGGAACGATCCTGCAGGATCTGCCCAAGCAGGCCCGCAGCATACACGCCTACGCAGAGGCCGACCAAATACACGATACCCAAATCCTGCCGGGTACGTTTTTACACCGGCTCTACGGAGATTCCCTGGTCACCAACAGCGCCCACCACCAGGCCATTGACCGGCTGGGGCAGGGACTTATGGCAGCTCAGTACGGCCCGGAAGGCGTAATAGAAGGTTTCTTTCACACCTCCCGGCCCATCCTTGGTGTCCAGTGGCATCCTGAGCGCCTGCATCTGAGTCCGGCCGCTTCCGGTGCAGAGTTGCCTAACGCAAAAAACCCGGAAACCAGCAACGGTTTCCGGATTCTCACTTATTTTTTATCTCTTTGCCAAAGCAAATCCAATTAATCTTCCTCTTCTTCCGGCTCTTCAGGCAGATAGATATGAACCTTGTCAATGCGGTTCTTATCAATCTCATCTACCACCAGGCGAATACCTGAGTCTGTCACCACAGATTCTCCTGCCTGGGGCAGCCGGTCCAGAAGCTCGATAATGATTCCGCCAACGGAATCATAATCCTCCGAATACAGGTTCACACCAATCTGGTCATTTAAGTCCTCCAGCTTGGTGGAGCCTTCTACGATGTACTCCTGATCGCTGATTTCCTGAATCAGGTTTTCCTCTTCCTGGTCGTATTCGTCACGAATCTCTCCTACGATCTCTTCCAGCAGATCTTCCAGTGTTACCAGACCTGCGGTAGCTCCGTACTCATCCAGTACAATGGCCAGGTTAATTGAATTTTCCCGCATCTCCAGCATCAGCTCAGAGGTCTTTTTATGTTCATGAGTAAAATACGCTTCCCGGAGAATATGCTCTACCCGGAACGATTCTTTATCCTCATAAAGCAGCAGGTCTTTCACATTAATGATACCTACCACATTATCCGTGGTATCTTCGTATACAGGCAGACGCGTAAACATGCAGTCCTTATATACCTGAAGAGTTTCCTCATAAGTGGTGCCTACTTCCAGGCAAACCATATCCACTCGGGGAACCATAATATCTTTGGCAAGATGATCATCCAGATCAAACACGTTGTTGATCATCTTGCGCTCTTCACTTTCGATCTCTCCGTCCTCGTGGCTCTCATCCACAATGCTGCGGATTTCAATCTCCGTGAAAGTATCAGCCTTTTTATCAGGCTTCATTCCAAACATACGCATGATCCCATGGGACACCCCGTTGATCAAAATACTGACAGGTGTAATCAATCTGGTCCATGCATAAATGGGTGTTGCATACAGAAGGGCCAGCCTCTCTGCAAAACTGGTGGCACAGTTCTTGGGTGTGATCTCACCAAAAATCAGAACTACTACCGTAACAATACCGGTAGCAATACCGGCTCCGGCACTCTTAAAATGTTCTGTGGCCAATACGGTAGCCAGAGATGTCATACCGATATTTACTATGTTGTTTCCTATGAGGATCGCGCTCAGCATACGGGACGGCTCATCAATCAGCTTAAATACTATCTTGGCCTTTTTGTTTCCCTCCTCCATCATGGTCCTGATCCGAATCTTATTTACGGTTGTCAGCGCAGTTTCCGCAGAGGAAAAAAATGCGGACAATGCCAATAGCACAACTAAAATTCCTAGCTGTATGGCGTCACTTGAATCCAAAAAATTTCACTCCTTTGTTTTATGGGATATGGCCTCACCATATCCGTTTTAGATAGATATACAATCTAGACTATACAATATTCAGGAAATAATTGCAAGCAGAATTTGCTGAGTACAGTCTCTGCACGCAAAAACAGCGGCCTGTCTAAAGACAAGCCGCCGATATAACCTAATTAATACTCATCAATCAGAACTGCTGTTACCAGATATCTGAGATTGTCATGATTTCTGATACAGGTAGATAAGGTCAGGATCTTATCACCGTACTCCACTTCTACATCTTCATTAAAGTGACCGTTGGAAGCTTTCAACTCGTCAATAAACTGATTGAAATCCTCTTCATTATCATAATCAAGATAATTGGGCAGATATGTATCTGAAAAACCTACCGCTGAGAAGATCTGATACAGATGGGTTTCGCCCGGCATATAGATATAGATATACGGATTTTCCTCTATCTTTCCTTTTTCCTCATAATCATGAAGGCTGCCAAACATGGTCTTGTTGATCATGTTATGTCCGTAAACAACGGTATGTGTGGCAGACATATCAATGGGATGTATGGACTCCGTGTAAATACTGCCCGGAAGTCCGCTCTTTCCTTCTATGGTGTGATTCAGATAATAGGTGTCGTCTGTAGCATGCTGCACCATCGGATAGTCCACCTGGGTTCCGGGAATCTCGATCCATGCAAACATATCCGGATAATCATTACAGATAAGATTTTCAAAATCAATGGTATTTTTTCTATGTAACGGATTGTCATCGTCGCTGGATCCATTTTCTATATTTGTATCTTTCTGTCCGCGCAACTGGGAGTAGACATCCTCCGCCTCCTCCTGGCGACCATTGGAAACAAGCAGACCGATCAAAAGAGCAAGCAAAAGGACAAAGGTCACAACGCATATAATGCAGCCAATCCAATACGCTTTCTTTTTCTTTCTCATATATCTCATGTATTTTTTAACGGCTTTCCACTTTTCTTTCAGCTTTTCCATAAATCATTCTCCTTCCGTAGTGCCATCATCATAATCTTAACACAGCCGGAAATAAATGTCCACCGTTTCGTGCTTTGTAAAATCTTAATTTTTACTGTAGTTTGTCTTCTTAAAAAACATAGTTCCGGAATCGACTGCATATATTGGGATAAGTTCTGAAATTTTAATTGTGGAGGAAAACATGGAAAAAGGACAAAACATTTCCGCATCGATTCTGCGTATACTGAAAGCACTTGTAACTGCCTATGTGTTGACCGGTGTGCTGCTGCTTCTGCTGGCATTTCTGCTCTATCAATTCCAGCTCTCCCGCTCTGCCGTAAATATTGGTATCCTGGCCGTTTATATTCTGTCCTGCTTTGTATCAGGTTTCCTGGAAGGTAAAATCATGGGAACCCGGAAATTTCTGTGGGGAGCCGTGGTAGGATTTCTCTATTTTGCACTGCTGACTTTGATTTCCCTGGCAGTCAATCACGGCTTTGACAGCACCTCATCGAATTTTGTGACCACATTGATTCTATGTACAGCCGGAGGAACCCTGGGCGGCATGTTATCTTAGAAAAAACTGCTATGATAAAAATAAGGATTTCTAATATCCAGATGTCAGCAGAAGCCTCGTGGACAGCGGATACAGAAATCCTTATTTCTTTTAGCAGTTTTTCCTAATCACACTTACAGCGGAAGGATGCACACTCTGTCTCCTGACATTCACAGGCTGTGCTTCCTGCTACGCTGATGTGGTTTGCATGACATTTGGAGTTTTCATTAAAAGTACAGGTTGTAGCCTGGCAATAAATCTCAGTAGCCTTGGCAGGAGTTCCTGTCTCTGCCGCATTCTGCGCGCCTTCGCCACGTTCGCGGAAGCTGGTACAGAAGGTGTCGCGGGTATGCTTTGCATCTGTTCCCTCTACTTTAATATTGTCCTTACTGCAGCTATGATCCTTGTTATAAACACAAGTTAAAACGGTACAATCCAGATTTGTCATGATTTTTCCTCCTTATAGATATTTTCTCAAATATTATTTGAAGAAGAAAAAATTTTATACTTCTTATGAAAAATATTTTTTAATCATTTATAAAATATCTATGTATTCTCCGCTTAAAGCCTTGTTCATGCTTCTCACTGCACAGAACTTGCCGCACATGGAACAGCTCTCCTCAATTTCCGGCTTTCTTTCCTGACGAATCCTCTTTGCAGTTTCCGGGTCCAGGGAACACTCCCACTGTTTTTCCCAGTCAAAGGTTCTTCTTGCATCCGCCATGGCATCATCCAGGTCTCTTGCATGAGGAATATGCTTGGCAATATCCGCTGCATGAGCTGCAATCTTTGATGCAATAATGCCTTGCTTTACGTCCTCCACATTAGGCAACGCAAGATGCTCCGCAGGTGTCACATAGCAAAGGAAGGCTGCTCCTGCAGAGGCCGCAACGGCTCCGCCAATGGCAGAGGTAATATGGTCATATCCGGGCGCAATATCTGTTACAATGGGACCCAGCACATAAAACGGGGCACCCATACAGATGGTCTGCTGCAGCTTCATATTCGCTTCAATCTGATCAAGCGGCATGTGCCCCGGTCCTTCTACCATGACCTGCACATCTTTTTCCCAGGCCCGTTTGGTAAGCTCTCCCAGTCGGACAAGCTCTTCTATCTGACATACATCACTTGCATCCGCAAGGCACCCGGGACGGCAGGCATCGCCCAGAGAAATTGTTACATCATATTCTCTGCAGATCTCCAGGATTTCATCAAAATATTCGTAAAAAGGATTTTCTTCTCCTGTCATGCTCATCCATGCAAATACCAGAGAACCGCCGCGGGAAACAATATTCATCTTCCTCTTGTGCTTCTTTATCTGTTCAATGGTCTTTCTGGTGATGCCGCAATGCAAAGTAACAAAATCCACACCATCTTCTGCATGAAGCCGGATCACATCAATAAAATCTTTGGCCGTAAGGGCTGCCAGATCTCTCTGGTAATGGATAACACTATCGTATACGGGTACTGTGCCGATCATGGCCGGGCATTCACTTGTGAGCTTTCTGCGGAAGGGCTGAGTATTTCCATGAGAAGAAAGGTCCATGATCGCTTCTGCTCCCATATCCACTGCTGCCATTACCTTTTTCATCTCGATATCATAATCCTTGCAATCTCTGGACACACCCAGATTCACATTGATTTTCGTACGAAGCATGGATCCTACACCATTGGGCTCTAAACACTTATGTAATTTGTTTGCACAGATTGCCACCTGGCCCTTTGCCACAAGCGCTCTTATTTCTTCCGGACTGCGATATTCCTTTTGGGCTACTGCCTTCATTTCTCCTGTTATAATTCCTTTTTTTGCAGCCTCCATTTGGGTATGATACATCATAATATTGCCTCCTTTGCAAATTCTCCCTGCAGATCAAACGCATGATTCATCGGTCCGCTTCCTTTTCCCAGATCCAGCATAACCAAAAGGGCTCCCGACAAGTAATCCTTTGCCCTTTCAATAGAATCCTCCAGGCAATACCCCTTTGCAAGATTGGAGGCAATGGCCGATGAAAGGGTGCATCCGGTTCCGTGGGTGTTGGGATTCTCGATTCGTTTTCCCATGATCCACTTGGCCCTTCCGCCCTCATAGAACAAGTCATTTGCGTCATTTACCCGGTGTCCGCCCTTTACGAGCACAGCAGTTCCGTATTCCTTTCCGATGATTTCCGCGGCCTTTTCCATCTCTTCGCTTGTACGGATCTGGATCCCGGAAAGGATTTCGGCCTCGGGAATGTTGGGGGTTACAAGGGTCGCCAATGGAAGCAGTTCCTTCTTCAGTGTCCGGACAGAGTCCTCTGTAATGAGCCTGGAGCCGCTTGTTGCTGCCATGACGGGATCCACAACGATATTGGCAGCCTCGTATGTGCGAAGGCGCTCTGCCATGGTTTCTATCAGAGCCCCGGAAGAAACCATTCCTATTTTGACCGCGTCCGGACGAATATCCGTAAAAATGCAGTCCATCTGCTGCTTTAAAAATGCCGGCGTAACCTCAAGGATCGCCGCAACACCGGTTGTGTTCTGGGCTGTCAGTGCAGTAATTGCACTCATGGCATAAACACCATTCATGGTCATTGTTTTTATATCTGCCTGAATGCCGGCGCCTCCGCTGGAGTCCGACCCCGCGATTGTTAATGCTGTTTTCATACTGTTCTCCTTTCTTCTGAACCTCACATTAATTTTGTATAGCGACAGAAAGTGGTGCCCCCGATCTGCCGCTTTTTATGTAAAATATATTTACATCTTTTAAAACATTCGTCCTGCAGCCAGTTTTAATTCCTCAGCTGCTTTTTGGGGATTTTCCGCCTTCATGATGGCTGATACCACGCAGATGCCGGAAATCGCAATGCCTCTTAACACCTCTATGTTCTCTTTGTTTAAGCCGCCTATTGCATTGACGGGAATGGGGACCGCTTTGCAGATATCCGCCAGCGTCTCCGTAGAGGTGAGGATGGTCTTTACCTTGGTGGTGGTTGGGTAAATGGCTCCCACGCCCAGGTAGTCCGCACCCTGTTCATAGGCCTCCAGGGCCTGCTCCACGGTCTTTGCCGTTGCCCCGATGATAATGTCTTGCCCCAGAATCCTCCTTGCAATGTAAATCGGCAGATCACTCTGTCCCAGATGAACTCCTTCCGCCCCTATTGCAAGGGCCACATCGATTCTGTCATCAATGATCAGCGGAACCTGATACGCCCGGGCTATCTCATGGACCTTTTCCGCAAGAGCCATGTACTCCCGGGTACTCTTGTCCTTTTCCCGAAGCTGAAGCAGGGTCACCCCGCCCTTCAGGGCCTCCTCGGTCTTCTGCAAAAATATTTCTTCACGCATTCCCGTGCTGTCGGTAATAAAATAAAGACTTGGGTCAAATGTTTTCAATTTCTGTTTCCTCCATTTCCTCTATCTTCAGACGGTTCTCCAGGTCCGCATCGGATAAAATCGAAAGCCGGTCCATAAGATTTATCCCGAAGCTGCCGTTTCCTTCTGCTGTTCCCGCCAACTCTCCGCAGATCCCCAGTACCGCGCAGGCAGTCACCACAGCAGCCATGTCCCGGCAAACAGACAAATAGCAGCTGCACAAGGCTCCCAGCATGCAGCCCGTGCCCGTGATAGAAGCAAGCTGAGGTGTTCCGTTTTTTACAAAAACCAGCCTCTTTCCATCGGTCACAATGTCCTCTGCCCCGCTTGCTAAAATGATTGTATGGTATTTCTGCGCCAGTTCCCCGGTGATGTTTGCCATAGCGATTTTATCCAGGGACTCTTCTGCATCTACTCCTGCAGATTTGTAGGACGAATGATACAGGGCGCGGATTTCGGAGTAGTTGCCCTTTATGACTGTAGGACGGCTTTTTTCTATGAGCCGGTGAGCAAATTCCCGCCGGAGCCGGGAGCAGGCAATACCTACCACGTCCAACACAAAGGGTATTTCCTTTTCTATGGCAGCCTCTGCTGAAATCTGCATAGACTGTATCCTTACATCCGTAATATTTCCCAGATTCAAAAGGAGCGCCTGGGCCGTTTCCGTAATCTCTCGGACCTCCTGTGGGTGCTCCGCCATGATCGGACGGGCACCCAGAGCCAATACTGCATTGGCGCAGGAATTTATGGAAATGGGATTGGTAATACAGTGAATCAGCGGACGGCGCTCTTTTACCGCCCTTCTGATTCTGTTTCCTTCCATAGCTGTCAATTTTCAGCCTCCTTTTTTCCTTTTTTCATAACCAGATAAATCACTGCGGCTACAAGGAAAATCCCCAGAGCCGAATAAGAAAGCCAGGACCACACCGGCGAATCCATCCGGAAAATGCTTGTAAGAATTCGAATTACCATAAAACAGATGACACCAAAGGCCGCAATGGATACTGCATTGCTGACAACACCACTTTTATCCACATAGCTTTTGTCTGTGAGCATCTCCTGAAAATGCGCCAGCACACCTGCGCCGGACAGCTTTTTCAAAAATACAAATGCAATGCTTCCTCCAATCAGGGTGCCACAGGTAAAGGACGGGATATAGAACAGCCAGCTCAAGCCCTCTTTGCCCCAGAGAATGGTCATAACGGGATAGGAGGCAAGCGCTCCGATGATACCTGTACCGATGATCTCGCCCAGCACCGCAAACAACAGCTTTCCTTTGGACATCCGGTAAAATACACCCGACAGAAACGCGCCAAAGATGGCTCCCGTCAGTGCGATGGGCGGGATTCCCATGATTGCCATGCGAATGATACCGATGAGCACTGCGCAAAGCAGGGACTACCAGGGCCCCAACAGTACAGAGCACACGATATTGATAAAATGCGCCATGGGGCACATGCCCTCAAATCTTAGGATCGGTGAGATCACAACTCCCAGTGCCACCATCATGGAAAGCACCACCATTTTTAATACTGCTTTTGAATTCTTCATTTCTTTTCCTCTTTTCGTATTTTTATTTTTAATACGAAGTCCAATCGAGGCTTCGCTCGGTCGAGGCTCCCTTGCCTCCTCTCACCCCGAAACACGGGTTCCCATCGCTGAATTTAAGGTGTCAAGCGCTCCCTTGCCACCCGATGTGTCGCACCTCCTTTCTGTTTTTGCGCTATTGCTTTTTCTTGAGCCGTGCGCTGCCTTGGGGCTGATGCACGGCTCATGGCCAACACGCAAAAAACGGATAGTCCTGATGGACTATCCGTTAAAAGCAAACTATGACTTCCTACGGCGGCATTATCCGCATCAGGTTAAAGGGTCGAAGTTGGATTACTTCCTCTCAGCCCGGCTCACCGAGCTCCCCTACACAATTTTTCTATTCGTTTTTTATTGTTATAACTCTTTTTGACCGGAAAAACAAGTCTTTTCGGCAAACTTATTTGAAGTATGCCACGCCGGACTCAAAGATCTTCAGATCCTGCTCGCCGTAAATGTTCACTGCCACTGCTTCGCCGCGACGCTCCACATGAGCCATCTTGCCCAGCACACGTCCATCGGGACTGGTGATACCTTCGATGGATGCGTAGGAACCATTTACGTTCCAGTACTCGTCCATGGTGGGGTTGCCATCCAGGTCTACATACTGGGTTGCCACCTGACCATTTGCAAACAGCTTGTCGATCCACTCTTTGTTTGCTACAAAACGGCCCTCGCCATGAGATGCAGCTGTTGCGTAGGTTGCTCCCAGCGTTGCCTGCTGCAGCCACGGGGACTTGTTGGTTACCACCTTGGTGTATACCATCTTGGAAACATGGCGGTTGATGGTATTGTAGGTCAGTGTGGGAGAATCCGCTGTCTGTCCTACGATCTCGCCATAGGGCACCAGACCCAGCTTGATCAGCGCCTGGAATCCGTTACAGATACCAAGTGCCAGACCATCCCGTTCATTGAGCAGCTTATTCACCGCTTCCTTCATCTTTGCATTCTGGAATGCAGTTGCAAAGAATTTGGCCGAACCGTCGGGCTCATCACCTGCAGAGAATCCGCCGGGGAACATAATGATCTGAGACTGTCCGATGCAGCGCTCAAATTCTTCTACAGATTCACGGATGTCTGCAGCTGTCAGGTTTTTGAACACGCGGGTGATCACATCTGCGCCTGCACGTTCAAATGCCTTGGCACTGTCGTACTCACAGTTGGTTCCCGGGAATACCGGAATGAATACTGTAGGTCTTGCCACTTTATGCTTGCATACATAGATGCTGTCTGCTTTATAAATCGGAGTATCCACTGCTTCTTTTCCGGGAACTGCCACGGTGGGGAACACCTTCTCCAGAGGCGCACTCCAGGTTTCCAAAGCCTCCTCGGTGGAGATATGCATATCGCCGTAGGAGAAGCCTTCTGCTGTCACTTCACCGATCACGGTGCAGGAAGCCAGGAGCTTATCTACCTGATCTGCAGGAACTTCTGCCACCAGATTTCCGAATCCGGCTGCAAACAGGTCACTTGCTGCTACGCTCTCATGGATCTTCACACCCAACTTATTACCAAAGGCCATCTTGCTGACTGCTGCGGCTAATCCCTTGCCATTTAATGCATAAGCAGAAAGGATTCTGCCGGCCTTTACATCCTCAAAGAATTTTCCATACTGGTCTTTTACCTGCTCGTAATCCGGCAGATCATAAGCATCGGTTGCCACCTGCAGCAATACCAGCTTATTTCCGGCCGTTTTCAGTTCCGGTGTCACAATGTGCTTGTGGCTTGCAATATCTACTGCGAAGGATACCAGGGTAGGCGGTACATCAATATCGTTGAAGGTACCGGACATACTGTCCTTACCGCCGATGGAGGGCAGGCCAAATCCCAGCTGTGCACTGTAAGCACCCAGAAGTGCTGCGAACGGCTGGCTCCAGCGATGGGGATCCTCGGTCATACGGCGGAAATATTCCTGGAATGTAAAGCGGATCCTGGTATAGTCACCGCCGCTTGCCACGATCTTAGCCACAGACTCCAGAACTGCATATACAGCTCCGTGGTAGGGGCTCCAGCTGGACAGATAGGGGTCAAAGCCGTAGCTCATCATGGTAACGGTATCGGTCTTGCCTTTCAGCACCGGCAGCTTGGCTACCATGGTCTGGGTCTCAGTCAGCTGATATTTTCCGCCATAGGGCATCAGCACACTGCCTGCTCCGATGGAGCTGTCGAACATCTCCACCAGTCCCTTCTGGGAACACACATTTAAGTCTTTCAGCGTGGCCAGCCATTTTTCACGGACATCAGCCACTTCTTCTTTCACAAAGTATTTGTCATTCTCATCGGGCAGATCTACTGCTACGGTAGTCTCCTGATGAGCACCGTTTGTATCCAGGAATGCGCGTGAAATATTTACGATTTCCTTGCCTCTCCATACCAGCACCAGTCTGGGACTCTCAGTTACTTCTGCCACAGAAATAGCCTCCAGGTTTTCCTCAGCTGCATAGCCCAGGAATGCCTCTACATCCTTGGGATCGATCACAACTGCCATACGCTCCTGGGACTCAGAAATAGCCAGCTCAGTACCATCCAGACCTGCGTATTTCTTGGGAACCAGATCCAGGTCTACCCTCAGGCCTGCTGCCAGCTCACCGATAGCTACGGACACACCGCCTGCACCGAAGTCATTACACTTCTTAATGAGACGGCTTACCTCCGGACGGCGGAAGAGTCTCTGGATCTTACGCTCAGTGGGTGCATTTCCCTTCTGTACCTCTGCGCCGCAGGTTTCGATAGAAGCCTCGGTATGCACCTTGGAAGAACCGGTAGCACCGCCGCAGCCGTCACGGCCTGTCCGCCCGCCCAGCAGTATAATGATATCGCCCGGGTCAGAGGTTTCACGAATAACATCCTTTCTGGGAGCGGCACCCATAACGGCTCCGATCTCCATATGCTTTGCCACGTAGTCAGGATGATAGATTTCTTTTACATAGCCGGTTGCCAGACCGATCTGATTGCCGTAGGAGCTGTAGCCGCTGGCTGCTCCGCGAACCAGCTTCTTCTGGGGCAGCTTACCCTTCAGGGTATCCTTCACAGATACGGTAGGGTCTGCCGCGCCGGTCACACGCATTGCCTGATATACATAGGTACGTCCTGACAGCGGGTCACGAATCGCTCCGCCAAGGCAGGTAGCCGCACCACCAAAGGGTTCGATCTCGGTAGGATGGTTGTGAGTCTCGTTCTTGAAGTTTACCAGCCACTCCTCTACTTCCCCATCCACTTCCACGGGAACTACGATGGAGCAGACATTGATCTCCTCAGACTCCTCCTGATCCTGCAGCTTGCCCTCTGCCTTCAGCTTGCGCATAGCCATGAGAGCCAGATCCATCAGACACACAAACTTGTCCTTGCGGCCCTTGAAAATCTCAGCTCTGTCAGCCAGATACTGCTGATAAGTGCCCTCGATGGGCGCACGATAATATCCGTCTGCGAACTGTACGTCTGTCAGCTCGGTGGAGAAGGTGGTATGACGGCAGTGGTCAGACCAATAAGTATCCAGCACGCGGATCTCCGTCATGGACGGATCGCGCTTTTCCTCTCCCTTGAAATAATTCTGAATATGTAAAAAGTCCTTGAAGGTCATAGCCAGATTCAGGGAACTGTATAATTCCTTCAAAGCTGTTTCGTCCATCTGGCAGAAGCCATGGAAAATCTTCACATCTTCCGGTTCATCAAACACGGTCACCAAAGTGTCCGGTTTTTCCATACCGGTCTCTCTGGAGTCCACCGGGTTGATACAGAAGCTCTTGACAGACTCAAATTCTTCATCGGTAAAGCATCCGGAAATCACATAAGTGGTAGCTGTCTTGATCACCGGCTCTTCGTCCTCTTTTAAAAACTTTACACACTGCTCTGCAGAATCTGCTCTCTGATCGAACTGACCGGGCAGGTACTCCACACTGAACATCCGGGAATCTGCAGTTACTGCAAACTCCTCTTCATACAAGGTATCTACCGGCGGCTCAGAAAATACTGTCTTGCAAGCCCGTGCATATACTTCATCTGAAATGTTCTCCACATCATAGCGAATGAGGACACGCACATTGTTTACGCCCTGAATACCCAAATAGCTCTTAATCTCTTCCTGCAGCTCCTTTGCCTTCACTGCAAAAGGTTCTTTCTTTTCCACGAAAACACGTCTAACTTTGCTCATCATTGACCTCTACCTTTCTCGAGATTTTATCTATCGCTTTGGAAACGCCGGTGCCTAATCCGGCACAGACCTTTCTTTCTACCCTAGAGTATACCACAGTTCATCTGATAAGAACAATTAATAAAGTTAATTTTATTTATAATTTATTTTAATAAATAAGTCAACCGCCATAAGTCATCCCTTTCTCCTGCCCCGGCTCCGCAAATTTTTCTGTATTCTGCTGGAATTTGTTGCATTTTTTGAAAAACATCGGTACACTAAAACTAATTAGTACAACCAGTTTGTATGCAAACATCAGGAAGCGATCACAAAAGGAGTCCTGTCATGGAAAAAGCAACTAATCTATATTCTGAAATCATTCAGCTAGCCGAAAGTCTGGAACCGGCTCTCATTGCCAGACGCCGGGACTTTCACAAATATGCCGAGGCCGGCTGGTGCGAGATGCGCACCTCCTCCCTCATTGCCAGACGCCTTTCTCAACTGGGATATGAAGTACTTACAGGCCCGCAGGTCTGTAAAAAGGATTCCCGCATGGGTGTCCCCTCTCAGGAAGTCCTGGACCGGGAATATTCACTGGCCCTTGACCAGGGCGCTGATGAGGAATTTGTCCGGCACACCCGGGATGGCATGACCGGTGTCATAGTTATCCTGCATCTGGGAGACGGCCCTGTGGTGGCAATGCGATTTGACATCGATGCCCTGGGCGTCCAAGAGCGGAAGGATGACGGACACCGACCTGCAAAGGAAGGCTTTGCATCTGTAAATCCCGGTGTCATGCATGCCTGCGGTCACGATGCGCACGCAGCCATCGGCCTGGGCGTGGCAGAGGTACTGGCTGGTATCAAAGACCATTTATGCGGAACCATCAAGCTGATTTTCCAGCCTGCAGAGGAAGGGGTCCGCGGCGCCAAGTCCATTGTGGATCAGGGACACTTGGAAGACGTACAATATCTCCTGGCCGCCCATGTGGCAGACTCCCGGGAAATCCCGGACAAGGCCCACATGATCCCCGGCTATGACGGAGGTCTGGCCACCACGAAATACGATGTGATATTCCGCGGAAAAGCAGCTCATGCAGGCATCTGCCCGGAGGAAGGCAAGAACGCCATCCTGGCAGCGGCAGCCACAGTCCTGAATCTCTACGCCATTCCCCGAAACGGCCAGGGCACTTCTCAGATAAATGTAGGAACCATTCATGGCGGCAGCGGACGCAACGTCGTCGCAGAAACTGCCAAGCTGGAACTGGAAGTCCGGGGCGAAACTGCAGCTATCAACAACTATATGGAAACCTATGCACTGCAGGTCATCGAAGGCACCGCCAAAATGCACGGCGTGGACTGTGAAATAAAGGTTATGGGCTCCGCTGTCCCCCTTTCTTCCAGCAGGTCCCTTGCCAAACGCATCGACCGGGTCTGCCGGGAAGAACTACACTTAAAAACCGCTCCCCCGGAGAGCTTTTCCGGCGGAGGCAGCGAGGATGTCTCCTACCTCATGAACCGGGTTCAGGAACTGGGCGGAGAAGCCTCCTATATGCGTTTCTTAACTCCCACAGCCGGTCCTGCCCACAACAACAG
The DNA here is from genome assembly GCA_017464645.1 of Lachnospiraceae bacterium. The sequence goes on from JAFTZF010000002.1 coordinate 50,990, forward strand.
TTTTGACCTGGACGAGCATGCACTGGTAACCGGTGTCAAGGTCTTCTGCAGTGTTGCTTCCGATATCCTGCACCGGTAGATCCTTTCCAATAACAGGAGTTTCATTATGGACATTAATTACGAATTATATAAAGTTTTTTATCATGTAGCTACTTCCTTAAGTTTCTCCGAAGCATCCCGGCGGCTGTTCATTTCCCAGTCTGCCGTCAGCCAATCCATTCGGACTCTGGAGAAAAAACTGAACCAGAATCTATTTATCCGCAGCACCAAAAAGGTACAGCTGACGCCCGAGGGCGAGATCCTGCTGCGCCACATCGAGCCTGCCATCCATCTGATCCAGCGAGGCGAGCACCAGATCCAGGAAACCGGCTCTCTGAGGGGCGGCCAGCTGCGCATCGGCGCCAGCGACACCATCTGCCGCTATTTTCTGGTGCCTTACCTGCAGCGCTTCCACCGGGAGTTCCCAGGTGTCCATATCAAGGTTACCAACCAGACCTCCATCGGCTGTGTAAACCTTTTGGAGAGCGGACAGGTAGACCTGATTTTCACTAACTGGCCCAACGCCCACTTCAGTGAAAGCATCACCAAAAGACAGGTGGCAGAGTTTCAGGATGTATTCGTGGCCAACCGATCCTATTTTCCTCTGGAGGAGTGCTCCCTTTCCTTCCGGAATTTGCTGGACTATCCTATCCTCATGCTGACCCGAAAAAGTACCACCAGTGAATTTCTACATCACCTCTTTCAGCAGCATCAGCTGGATCTGGTACCCGAGATCGAGCTTAGCAGCAATGACCTGCTGCTGGATCTGGCCGGCATCGGCCTGGGTATCGCTTTCGTGCCGGACTACTGTTTAAATCCCATGCCGGAGCATCTCTTCCGTCTGAATCTGACAGAAACGCTTCCGCCCCGGCAGCTGATGATTTCTTACAATGAGCATCTGCCCTTAAGCCCAGCCGCTACACAATTTCTCAGCTATTTCTAAATTTTATTTCACAGGAGAAGGCGCCTACCGGCCCTTCTCCTTCCAAAATTCTTCCAGATATCCCCGGACCTCCGACAAATGACACACCGTATGCTGCTCCCACTCTCTGGGAAACAGCTTCTGATAAGAGCCTTGGGCGAATCGCTCATCCAGCAGTAAGATCACGCCTCTGTCTTCCTGGGTGCGAATCACACGGCCCGCAGCCTGCAGCACCTTATTCATGCCCGGGTATTGATATGCATAGGCGAATCCGTCCATCTCCCGCTCCTCATAAAACTGGCGCAGCAGCTCCCGCTCCCGGCAAATCTGGGGCAGGCCCGGACCCACGATAATACTGCCGATCAATGCATCATTCTTCAAATCAATACCCTCTGAGAAAATCCCTCCCATGGTACAAAATCCAAGCAGGCTCTTTCCGGCAGACCCAGTCTCCGACCCTCCCAGCTCTTCAAACCGCTGTAAAAAAGCCTCCCGCTTCTGCTCTGTCATGCCCGCATACTGCAGCAGAATTTCCTCCCGGTCAGAAACGAACTGCTGCTCATAAATCTCATAGACCTCCTGCAGCATCTTGTAGGAAGGGAAAAACACCAGGTAATTACCCGGCCGGCTCTGTACCGCCTGGCTGATATAGGAGGCAATCCGCTCATATTCCCTGGCTCCCCGTCTGGTATAGCGGCTGCTCACATCCCGTCCCACCAGAAGCAGGCGATTCTCCGGCAAAAAAGGCGACCGGGCATAAATCGCATAGTCATCCTCTTCTCCCAGCAGATGCTTATAATAAGGCATGGGAAGCAAGGTGGCCGAAAAGAAAATCGCACTGTTTCCCTTGTCCAGACACTCTCTAAGATTCCGGGCCGTTTCCACACAATACAGTTTTATTTTAAACCGCCCATCCTCCAGAAGCTCCGTATAAGTCAGATAGTCCTCTCCTGTCCGGTCATACATGTTTAAGAAGTGGCGGACCTGCAAATAGAGCTCCCACATGGCCTCGGAAAGCTCCTGCTCCATGCCCTCCTCCTGCATTTTCTCCATCTCTGCCATCAGATCCAGCAGGGCCAGCACAAACACCTGGATATTCTCCTGCACCTGGCAATCCTGACACTCCCGCTTCAGCCCCAACAGATACTTGTTGCACTTCTCCAGCTTCTTTTCCAGCTTGATCCATTTTCCCCTGACCTTGCGCTTCAGTTCCAGAAAGTCCTCTTTGTAAAGGGCTGCACTGTACATCTCCCGGCCCCGCTCCACCAGGTTATGGGCCTCGTCAACCAGGAACAAATACTCCCCTTTGGCGTCCTCCGCAAAAAATCGCTTCAGCTGCACATTTGGGTCAAAGACATAATTGTAATCACAAATAATGGCATCCGCCCAGGTGGAAAGATCCAGACTCAGCTCAAAGGGACAGACCTGATGCTTCTGGGCCTGCGCTGCGATCACATCCCGGCTCCACTCATCCTGTCCGCTGGTCATCAGATCAAACACCGCATCATTGACCCGGTCAAAATGGCCTTTGGCATAGGGACAGTGGTCCGGATTGCATTCCATGGTCTCGCAGGTGCACAGCTTTTCCTTAGCTGTCAGCACTACAGACTTCATGGCCAGGCCCTGCCGGCGCAGCAGAGAAAAGGCCTCCGATGCTACCGTACGGGTAATGGTCTTGGCTGTCAGATAGAAAATCTTATCTCCCAGCCCCATACCCACAGCTTTTACAGCCGGGAATACAGCCGACATGGTCTTTCCAACTCCTGTGGGGGCCTGAATAAACAGACGCTTCTTCCGGGAAATAGCCCGATACACACTGGCTGCCAGCTCCTTCTGACCCTCCCGATAGGCAAAAGGAAACTCCAGCGGCTCAATGGATGACCGCCTGGTTTCCTGCCACCGATACTGGAAAGCCGCCCACTTTTCATACTCCTCCATGAGCTCTGTGAACCACTGCTCCAGCTGCTCTGCCGAAAAGACTTCCCGAAAATATTTCTTCTCCTCTGTATCCAGATTGCAGTATGTCATCTGCACACCAATGGAGTCCAGTCCGTTCTGGCCGGCATAAATCCAGGCATAGCACATGGCCTGGGCCTTGTGTACGAAAACCGGCTCCTCCACATGGGCCAGGTCCCGATAAATTCCCTTTATTTCGTCTACATAAGTGGTGTCGCCCTCTGTAAAAATACCGTCCGCCCGGCCTTCCACCTGACAATCAAACTCTCCCATAGACACCAGCACCTTCAGAGGCACCTCCGCCTGATAGGAAGAGCCCATCTGCCGCTGGATCTTCCGATGCATGCGGCCTCCCGCCTGCATGGCCTCCTTATCCGACTTTCCTCCTCTTCGATTGTCCAGATCACCCGAGCGCAAAATGAATTCCACCAGATTGCGCACCGATATTTTAATTAAATGTCGTTCTTTTTCCATACTGCTATTGTAGCAAAGGACCCGCTCCCTTTCAACCGTCCGTTCCGGAAAACTCCGTCATATGAGGCCGGTATCTGAGGGGCAGCAGCTGACGCTGCAGCCTGGCATTTGCCCGGGCCAAAATGGCAATACTCTCATGAAAGCTCTTCCACAGTTCCACATAACGCTCTTCTCTCTCCGACATCTGCGCCAGCTTCTCTGTATCCAGACCCTCATCCTCCACCAGTGCCCAGCCTCTGTCCGCCTGATGCACTGCCACCTGATGATGCTTCACATCATGGATCATCCAGTTCTCATGGCGCAGCCGGTCCGCAAAATGCGGCGCCAGAAAGGGCAGCGCCTGGCTCCCCGGCTCTATAGGCGCATAGAGCACTCCATTGTACAGTTCCGAAAACCGCACAAATCCCATGAGCTTATGGACTTCATGCCAGGTCTTCTGGCTGAGCCTCATAACCTCCGCCACCGGCCCGTAAGTCAGGCAGTTGACGATCTCGCTCCCCCGCTCCAGGGAGAGTCCCAGCACCACCATACGATAGATGGCGTCTGCCTTCTGAGGCTCTGCGCCGGCTGCCGCCTGACAAATATGGATCAGTGCCGCCTCTCCCAACCGCCTCTCAATGGTCCGCAAAACCTTCTCTGCCTTTTGCGAGTCTGTCCGCACTTCCTGGTACCGGCAAAACAGCTCCAGTGTCATCTCCCGGCCCACCTCCAGGCGCACCCTGCCATGACCCAGGCGACTGTCCCAGGCCTCATAGATCCCGGTCAAAATCCCATCCAGGCTATCAGGGCAGACAAATACCGTCATTTCGTCGCCCGCACTATATTTCACATCATTCACTGACCTGCCGCCTCCAGTCCTCGCACCAGCTGAAAAATGTCCCCTTCTGTCCTGTTATCTCCCAGTTCCCCGTAGGGAATGTGACAGTCATCAAACAGGGACAGCTGCCGATAGGTAGTCTGCCCGCTGATCTCCAGCGGAAGTTTGTCCTTTACCGCCAGAAGATTCCTTGTAATGTAGTCTTCTTCCAGCTTTATCGGATGCATCATCCGTCCATTGCAGGTGATAAAATACAGGGCCCGTTTCAATACCACTCCCATGCGCTTCAGATCCTCAAAGCCCACTGTACCCATCCGCCTGGCCCGCACGATCCGCTGGGCAGACTTGGGCCCGATGCCGGGCACCCGCAAAATGGTATAATAATCCGCCCGGTTGATCTCCACCGGGAATATATCCAGGTGCCTCAAAGCCCAGTCACACTTGGGATCCAGCAGCACATTGAAATTGGGCCGCTCCTCCGACAACAGTTCCCCCGCCTGGAATCCATAAAACCGCAGCAGCCAATCTGCCTGATACAGCCGATGCTCCCGCAAAAGAGGCGGCCCGCCTGGCAATACAGGCAGCTGTTTGTCCTCATTCACACGCACGAAGGCAGAGTAAAACACCCGCTTTAATTCAAACTTCTGATACAGAGACTCCGCCACGGACATGACCTGAAAATCCGTCTCCGGCGTAGCTCCGATGATCATCTGGGTGGACTGCCCAGCCGGTACAAACCGGGGCGCGTGGCGATACAGCGTCAACTCATTTTTATTCTCCTCCATGCGGGCCTGTACCTGCCGCATGGGTTTCAAAATCTTCTGCCGGGTCTTGCTGGGGGCCAGCGTCCGAAGCCCCTCCGCTGTAGGCAGCTCCAGGTTCACACTCATACGATCCGCCAGAAAGCCCGTCTTCTCAATCAATTCCTCATCCGCGCCGGGTATGGCCTTCACATGGATATACCCCCAGAAGTGATACTCATAGCGCAGCTTGTAAAGAGTCTGATAGATCAGCTCCATGGTATAGTTGGGCGTATACAAAATCCCGGAGCTCAAAAACAGCCCCTCGATATAATTTCGCTTATAGAACTCCAGCACCAGGTCACAGACTTCCTGGGGCGTAAAGGACGCCCGGGGCACATCATTGGAGGACCGGTTCTGGCAATATTTACAGTCGTAAATGCACTCATTGGTAAACAGGATCTTTAACAGGGAAATGCATCTGCCATCCGCAGAAAAGCTGTGGCAGATCCCCGCCTCAGTGCAATTTCCCATGCCCTGTCCTCCATTCCTGCGGCTGGTACCGCTGGAAGTGCAGGCCACATCATACTTGGCCGCATCGGACAAAATCTTCAATTTTTCTGTAAGAGGCAGGTTCTCCGCCACATGAATGTGCTGCATCATATCCCTCGCATTCAAGAACGTATGTTTGTTTTCTTATGATAGCACATCCCATAAAAAGAAGCAAGAGAAAATCGAACATATTTTCGAGATTCTCCTGCTTTTTATCATTCACATTCGTCCGTCCGAATCCGTCCCTTTTGTATATTAGGCTCAATGAAATTCTCCCGGGCATATTTCCACAGAACTTCGGACCCCTCGGCTGTACGCTGATTCCGCTTGAGAATCTGGCGCAAATGAACCTGATGCTCCACCCAGGCCTTTCCATCCGTGGCCGCATTCAGCATCATGGGCTGGATATTGTCCATGGTACGGGCAAACTTTGCTTCCGGCGTCTCCCCAGCCTCAAATTCCTCCCACAGGGCCCGCAGCTTCTGCCCCTGGTCCCCCGGCAGCAGTCCGAAGATCCGCTCTGCGCCGGCCTCTTCCCTCTGCCGCTGGCTCTTTTTGGCCTCTTCATCGTAAGCGTAGGTGTCGCCTGCATCGATCTCCACCAGGTCGTGAATCAGCAGCATAGTCACGGTTTTCAGCACATCAATGGGTTCATTGGCGTACCCACTCAGCAAGATGGTCATGATGGCCATGTGCCAGGCGTGCTCCGCATCATTTTCCTTGCGGACTCCGTCCGACAGATAGGTCTGCCGGCCGATAAATTTTTCTTTGTCAATTTCTTTAAAAAACCCAAACAACTGCTCCAACTGATTCTCTTCCATGGATGTTCTCTCCTTTTTCGACTCATGGGGCGACTGTGGGCGGGCTTCTGCCTGCGCCGTCCAAAAGCATCTTCCGGGAATATTGTAGAAAGATTCCGTGAAAATTGCAAATTCTTTTTCTATTCCTCATCTATCCATTCCCGGGAATTTGTGCTATAATGGAAAAATCAAGAAGATTCCTTGTTGTGAATGAAAAGGAAAACAGAAAATAAAAGGAGAACAGATTCTATGGCAAATTTATTAAAACTGCAGAACGGCAGTGATGTAAGAGGCGTTGCTGCAGAAGGTATCGAGGGCGAATCCGTCAACCTGACCCCGGATGCGGTGAACCTGATCGGACAGGCTTTCGTAGCATGGCTTTCCAAACGTTCCGGCAAACCGGCTGAGGATTTAAAGATTGGCGTAGGACACGATTCCCGTATTACTGCAGATAAAATGAAGCACGCTTTCATCAGCGGTCTGGCTGCTGCAGGCGCATGTGTTTACGATTGCGGATTGGTTTCCACCCCGTCCATGTTCATGACCGTGGTATTCCCGGAGTTTGCATTTGACGGCTCTGTTATGATCACCGCAAGCCACCTGCCCTTCAACCGCAACGGTCTGAAGTTCTTCAACCCCGACGGCGGTCTGGAGAAATCCGACATTACCCAGATCCTGACCATTGCACAGGACAAAGAGCCCGTATGGCCCGAGGACGCAGCAGGTATACCCTGCAACAGTCTGGAAGCCTACACCAGAAGCCTCCGGGAAAAGATCCGCGAGGGTGTACAGGCAGAAAATTATTCCAATCCCTTAAAGGGACTTCGCATTGTAGTAGATGCCGGAAACGGCGCCGGCGGCTTCTTTGTGAGCCAGGTATTGGCTCCTCTGGGCGCTGACACCACCGGCAGCCAGTTCCTGGAGCCGGACGGAATGTTTCCCAACCACATTCCCAACCCGGAGAACAAGCAGGCCATGGAGGCTATCAAGAAAGCCGTTCTGGACAACCACGCAGACCTGGGTATCATTTTTGATACCGACGTAGACCGTATGTCTGCCGTACTGCCTGATGGTTCCGAAGTAAACCGCGACGCGATCATCGCTATGATGGCTGCGATCCTGGCAAACAATTACCCCGGCAGCACCATTGTTACCGACTCCGTTACCTCTGACCGTCTCAGCGACTTCCTGGAGAACGAGCTGAAACTGAAACATCACCGCTTCAAGAGAGGCTACAAGAACGTGATCAACGAGTGCAAACGCCTGAATGAGAGCGGTACTGTTTCTCCGCTGGCTATCGAGACCTCCGGCCACGGTGCATTAAGCGAAAACTACTTCCTGGACGACGGCGCTTATATGGCAGTTAAACTGCTCATCGCTGCTGCTCTGGCTGCCAAGGAAGGCAAACAGATCGGCTCCTTCATCGAGAAGCTGGCAAAAGGCTTCGACGAGCGTGAGTACCGCATGAAATTAAAAGGCGAAGACTTCGGCGCTTACGGCAAGAATGTACTGGCTCAGTTTGAAGCCCGTGCAAAAGAGGCTGGCTACGCAGTAGCTCCCAACTCCTACGAAGGCGTACGCATCTCCTTTTGCAGTGAAGAAGTACAGGGATGGCTGCTCCTGCGTCTCTCCCTCCACGATCCGCTGATGCCGCTGAACATGGAAGGTGTTCGCCCCGGCGACTGCGACAAGATGGTAGCGATCGTTCGCCAGCTGCTGGCCGGATTTGATGAGCTGGAAGTGATCTAATATTTATACTCAACAAATAAGCGTTGGTGATCGTAAGACTATCAACGCTTATTTTAGCTCGTTACTTTTCCCTTGGAAAATCCGTCTATATAAGTGAAAGGATATTCATTCGCATGAAAGAGGGGGATGCAGTATGGATGACGATCGGATCATAGAGCTCTATTGGCAGCGTTCGGAAACGGCAATTTTCGAGAGTCAGAAAAAATACAGCCGTTACTGAAACCTGAAAGCAGGCAGATTTTTATGCTGCGATATTGGTATCTGTATCCCATAAAGGAGATTGCTGCACATTGCGCATTGAGCGAGGGCGCAGTGAAAATGTCATTGCAGCGCACACGGGATTCATTGCGAGATTTTCTAAAGGAGGAAGGTATCGAGATATGAAAAAGAGTGAAAAACTGCTTACTATACTGGGTGACGTGGACGAAAAATTTGTCCCTGAGATCGATATAAGGAAGAAAAAGAACAGCAAACTACCATGGCTGACAGTCAGCGGCGGTATCTGTGCAGCAGCCATTATCGGATTTCTCGTGATCCATACCCTGGAAAGCAGACCGCCCGTTGCAGATTCTCCTTCCAATTCTTCCGCATCCACCTCCACGCCTTCCGATACGGCCACACCGCCTGCCCGGGAAGAACTTACCTTTGGGGAAATCCTGGAAAACTACCGGATCTTTCCCGAATACAGCCTTGAGGCAGCTTCAGACAATCTCACGGCTATCCCTTCCCGGATCTTAACGGAAGGAATGGGCTTTGAAGGATATCTGGCATACGATATTTCCCAGCTTGACAACGCCAATCCCTGGTCGCCGGAACTGGAACTTGAAGCACTGCCTGTTTTTAAGAACCTGGCCTTTTCAGACCAATATATACCATCGTACCTTACCGAGGAACAGATGAGTAAGATGGTAGAAAATGCAGCCTTCTGCCTTGGGGTAACCATCGACAGTAAAGAGACCGGATATATTTCCGGCGTGCTCCATAGCTATACTGCGATCTGCAGCGGAGAAAACCTTGGCGTAGAGGAAGTCTTGATCGATATCTCCGGCAGAGGTGACATCAGCATCACATTCGAATCGGGCATTTCCCTTCCCGAAGAATACCGCTTTACCCGGCATACTACCGGAAACGAAGACGCACTGGAGATCCTCAGCTATTTTGCCGGGCAGTATCAAAGCCTGCTGCAGTACGAGCATCCTGTCAGCGACACCTTTGCAGACAGGGCCTACTCCGGTACAGAAACCAGAACCTTTGAAGTTTTTGAAAGCTCCGATGATGTGGTGGAAAATCTGTTAAACTATCATTTCAGACGGGCAAACTTTGCACCCGATGGCAACGGCGACCTCTGGATCATTCGGCTCAGTGACCCCTTATGCGCTGCAGAATGCATTGGAAGCTATCCTATTATCACAGCAGAAACTGCTCAGGCACTGCTGCTTGAAGGAGAATTTATCACAAATGTTCCCACAGCGTATCTGGAAAACGGCACTATTTCTGCTGATGCCATCAAAAAAACGGAACTTATCTATCGCTGCGAAAACATCGATGCATATTATCAGCCCTACTATCGTTTTTATGTGAAGCTTCCTTCCGGCGGGTATGCCGACGGCAGCCTTGCCGATGGTCTGAAAGAATACGGAGCCTTTTACGTTCCTGCCGTAAGCGGGGAATATCTGACAGACTTCACCGTCTGGGACGGTGCATTTAATTAAAAAGTTAAGCGGTGCAATCAGTTTTCTTCTGACTGCACCGCTTTTTTCCGCAGCTTTCGGAACCGATACTCTCCTGCCATCTGCAATCCCATGGGCAAAAGCAAAAATACCGTATAACCCCCATAAAACACATAAGACACCGGTGTAATACGATTCATAACAATCTCCGGATTATAATAAATATCTGTCTGACCAAACAATACCGCCATCAGCACAAAGGTCAGGCAAAGAAAAAAAGCAATAACAAAGCCTCTGTCCCGATTGTCAAATCGGTAAATGGAAAAGGCGGTTCTGCCCTTCAGGGAATACCCTCTGCTTTTCATGGAGGCGGCACTTTCCACAAAGTCCTCCAGTGTCCAGGTAATCAAAATGGATACCAGGGAAAAGAAATGCAGCAGTTTCTGCAAGATATTGCCCTGTCTTATCCCTCTTCCGATTCCCTCTCTGGAAACCTCGATGCGCACCGCCCTCGTCTTGACTCTGGGAACCGTACGCAGAAGAATGGACAAAAACAACGACAGCCTGGGGGAAACCCGGCCAAACAGGTATACAATCTTATCTGCCGTGATCAAAGTAAAGATACAGCAACACCACATGAGCACCGCGGCAATGGTAATTCCCAGGACCAGACCATACACCAGTGATTCCAGCGTAATGTGATTTCCAATAAAATTCACCCGCAAATTGGTCACTCCGAAATGGTTATAATAAGCATACCAGACGGCATAACCAGCGGCAAATACGGAAAATGCCAGATTTAGCAGCAGGGCTTTTACACCTCTTAACTTTACAAAATACACAAAGGCGCACAAAAAGGAAATGGCCAGAAACACCGGTTGCTGGAAGCAGATGGTGCAGGTAATTGCTCCCACAAAATAAATCAGATTGATCATGGGATGATAACTGTCAAATCTCATCTTCTTCTCCGCCCATCATACCGTATTTTGTCTTCATACGGGTCAACTTCTCCATCATAATTTTAGTAAGCAGGAGCAAGGTCAAAAAGGTGGCTGTGGCATGTACCATGTTGGGCAGAATGCCGGAGCCATAAATAGAGAGCACATATGCCTTTGACAAGGTGTTTCCCATAGTAAATACAGAGCAGGTATCCAGAATGGGGCCTACCATCAGCATGACCGTAAGGAATCCCACAATGGATGTAAGCAATTTCTTATCCTCATGCATGATTCCTTTTTTTCGGAAAAATCCTGCCAGCAGACCTGCCACTGCGTAGGCCAGCATCTGCCAGGGTGTCCAGGCTCCCTGACCAAAAATAAAATTGCTGACAAAGGCGCTGACTGCCCCCACCAAAAAGCCGGCTCCGCCGCCAAAAGCCATTCCTGTGATCATAATAATTCCTGTCATAGGCTTAAAGAACGGAATCATAATAAAGGCCGCTCTGGATGCTACTGCAATACCGCTCATCACTGCCAGTGTTACCAACTCCCGGGCCTGAGGCTTTCTCCTCTCAAAGCCCAACAGGAACACGCCAAAGGCAAGAAAGATCCCAATGACGCTGACCAGATAATAATGGGTATTTATAAGTTCCATTGACATAAGGCAATAACCTCCTCGTTGGTAATGGTATTTTCAAACAAATGCCGACTCATGCGGTTGGCTGCAGTGGTATAAAAGCTGTTTCCCGAGAAGAACCGGTTGGGCGTATTGGTGGTTACGATCCCTCCGTCAAAGAACATGCTGACGGTGTCTGCATATCTGGCACAGAATTCCACGTCATGAGAGACCATGATGATCGTAACTCCCTGCTCCTTCAGCCGGGCCATGATCTCTGCAAACTTTATTTTGAAAAAGCTGTCAATTCCCTTTGTGGGTTCATCCAGCAGTAGAACCTTCGGCTCTGTTAGAAGCACCTTTGCAAGGGCTGCTCTCTGCTGCTCTCCACCGGACAGATCATAGGGATGGCTTTCCAGAAGCTCCGTGATCTCGCAGGTTTCTGCCACTTTTAAGATCTTTTCTTCTTTTTGCGGATCTCTTTGGGATACCATTTCTCCCAGATCCTCTCTTACGGTCTTATGTACAAAGAGACTCTGCGGATCCTGGGGAAGCATGGCCAGCATTCCCTTAAAAAGCTCACCGCTCTTATATTTATCCAGCCTTTTTCCATCCAGCAGCACCTTGCCGCGATAGGGCTTACAGATACCGCTGATGGCCTTTAATGTGGTGGATTTTCCGGTTCCGTTACCGCCCACAATGGCAAACAGACTGTTTCTGGGCACTCTCAAGGAAACGCCCTTTAAAATATCGGGAGCATCCTTTTCGTACCGAAACCACAGCTCCTGCAGTTCTACTGCCGGGTCTTTAATATCTGCCTCTATATACTGCTCTCCTTTGTCTACTCTTGTCTCTTTGATGGTCTTGTTCTCAAACAGGCTGTCCAGCCACTCTGCACCCTCTCTTACGGTCAGGGGGCAGGGAAGCTCATTTTGCACACCGTAATATATCTGTACCGGTGTAGGCATAGCCGCAAACATCCGGTTATTTTCTCCTTTTAAAAACTCTCCAATGCGCTCCGGCCGGTCATTGGCGATAATACTTCCGCCTTCCATGACGATCACCCGGTCAGACGCATAGAAAATATCTTCCAAGCGATGCTCGGTGATGATGATCGTGGTACGAAGTTCCCGATTGATCTTTCGTACCGTGTTTAAAAAGTCCGAAGCCGCGATTGGATCCAGCTGGCTTGTAGGCTCGTCCAGGATCAAAACACTGGGCTGCATGGCCATAATAGAAGCCAGGTTCAGCAGCTGTTTCTGACCGCCGGACAGCTCCGACACATTCTTATGAAACCAGTCCTGAATCCCGAAATAACTGGCCATTTCCGCCACCCGCAAACGGATTGTCTTCTGATCATACCCCAGGCTCTCCAGACCAAAAGCCAGCTCATGCCACACTTTATCGGTTACGATCTGATTGTCCGGGTTTTGCATAACATATCCGATCCGGGAAGACTGTTCTCTTAAATCCACCTCTTTTAAGGGGCGTCCCTGAAAGAGGATCTCGCCCTCCATTTTTCCATGAGGAGCCAGCACACTCTTCAAATGCTTCAACAAAGTAGTCTTTCCGCTGCCGCTTCTTCCACAGACCGTTACATACTCGCCCTGCTGGATCGTCAGAGAGACCTGATTGAGGGCAGGTTTCTCCGGCGCTGCCGGGTAATAAAAACTTACATTCTTGATCTCAAAATGTGCCATGTCAGTTCCTCCATAAGATTCATTGCCGTGGGGATCGATAAAAACAAAAAGTAGCAAACAACTCCTATCCAGGTTTCTATCTGGTTTTCTCCGGCAATCTCCAGCTGCGGAATATAGGATGCCTTCATCCCTCCGCACACTGCACAAACAAAAACAGCAAGTAATAATACAGCCATTCCACACAACAGGCGCTTGTCCCTGGCTTCCATGCGATAAATGGAGAAGCTGGTTCTCTTTCCACTGCCGAGTCCCCGGCTCCGCATACTGTCCGCCATGACGATCCCGCCTTCCAGTGCCCAGGAAGTCAGAGCCGACACGATGACCATGCCGTGCTCTGCTTTCTCATAGGTACTTCCACTTTCTATGGACTTTCCGATGCATTTCCGAGCCCCTCTGATCTGTTCACTCCGTTTCTGAAACAGAGGCACCATACGAAGAGCCATGGTCAGAAGCAGAGAAACAGACGGGGCAAGCCTGCCAAAGCAATACAAAAACTTGTCACTGGTCATTACCTGATTGTACGTGGCAAACCAGGTGAGCACCGTCACAAACATGGCTGCCAAAACCATGCCGTAGGAAAGCGCCTCCAGCGTATACGGCCTGTCTCCCAGATACACAAATAACACCGTATCACCATAGGGACTGAACAGCGGATTCACCAGGGAAAGGGCTGCAAACAGGCCGCTCATTCCCAGCAGATATCTGAGCCGCTCCTTTTTGATCGTTGCATAATAGGCAAAGGACAAACAAAGGGAGCAGCACAGAAATGCCGGGTGCAGGAAACACATTCCCATAACAATGGCACCTATGTAAAATATGAAATTGACGATTGGGTGACACTGTGAAAATGCATCTCTCATAAATCATTTACCCTCTTTTATTTCTGGGTCTTGTTTTTTGCTTTGTTTTTTGTCGTCAGCAGTACCAGGGATCCTAAGAGGATCACACCTGCTACACCTGCAATGGTCCAGGGCAGCCAGGACAGATCAGCCTGCTCTGCCTGTGTGGACATGGCGTTTTCTGCAGGAGACATTCCTTCATAGCCTACCACTGCATAATGTGAGAACTCTGCTGTGTTAAATACAATGCAATCGCCTACAACTGTGCAGTTCAGATACTCAACCTTACCGTCCTCTGTATAATGAACCACTGTCAAGCCGTCATAAGCAGTGTAGTCGCCCAGTTCTTCCAGCGGGATCTTCACCAGGACCTCTTCCTCTGCTTCATAGGTCTTTCCTGTGAGAACATCTTTCAGGTAAACATTCCACAGACCCAGCATGCGGTTTTCACCCAGATCCTCCTGCCGCTTTTGAATCTTCTCTACCTTCAGGACCTCTTCTACCACAAGCTGAACGTTCCAGTCACAGCCGGATACACCGATGCCGGTCTTACTGTCTGTCTGCATCAGTTCTGCCAGCTGCAGTCTTAAGCTTTCTACCAGATTTGCTTTATCCAGTGCTGCCTTTTCTTCTCCTGTCAGCTCTTCATAAGACAAGACTGCCTCCAGAATATCTTCTGCCACGGAGCCCTCTGTTAAGCTATCCAGCATCTCTTTCACATCTTCTGCAAAGGCAGAGAGGCCTGTGTCTTCTTTCTTGGTATTCGTTGTCTTAGAGCCCTTTGCAAGTTTTGTATAAGCCGCCTCGGCTGCAACGAGGACTTCCCGATTATCTACACGCTTCTTATTTGCGGAACTCAGTTTCTCATAAGCTGCCCGTGCTCTGTTGATGGCTGTTTTGGAATCCAGAGTAACGGTACCGATGCTGTCAATGAGCTTCTGTACATGCTCTACCTTTACATCCTCCAGCTCTTCCTCTGCATTTTCCAGCACGTTCAGATTGTCTACCAGCGGCTTTAACTCGGCCGGCAGTTTTGCATAGGCTGCTCTTGCCTCTTCAATCTCATCCTCAGAGTAAACGGAAACGTTTCCGATCCGCTCAATGAGTTTTTCCACTTCAGAAACCGCCTCATCTACCAGCTTTTCATAGGCTGCTTCCGCATCGGTAAGGACCTTATATTTTGTTACTTTTTCTTTTTCCGTTTCACTTAATGCATCATACGCCTCTCTTACTGACTCAATGGTGACTTTGGACAGGAGGCTTACTTTTCCGATAGCTGCGATCTTCTGATCTACCACATCTGCCTTTACAAACTCCTGGTAAGCAGCTTCTGCCTTGGTCAGGATCTCATAATTGGAGACCTGCTTCTGGTCCTCCGCACTTAAAGCATTGTAAGAAGCTCTGGCTGCGCTGATGGTACCTTCCGAATCCAGACTTACGGTACCGATCTCCTGAATGAGCTTTTCTACGTTTACTACACTGGGCACGCCAATGGCAAAGATATTAGTGGAATCATTTTTGTAATAAAGGGTTCCGTCCTCACCACAGATGATACTGGTAATACAATACTGCTCAAAGCCTGCCGCATCATAAAGCTCTGTCAGCTGTGCATCCTCTGCTGTCTTACAGTCTGTTTTTACCTTGAGAACAGAAATACCTCCCGGCATGTTATTATAAGTGGAATACAGATAAATACAGCCGGTCTGCTTTTCATAAGCAGCAGACAAAAGCAGGGAGCACTGGGGATATCCCTTCAGTCCTACTGCAAAAAGCATCTCCAGGGTCTCTGCATCTGCTACTACTACATTTCCGCTGGAGCCTGTAGAGGAAATACCGCTTCCTGTAGCATAATAAACTCTTCCCTTATAAATAACCGGAGTTGATGTGGTCTGTGCCTGGTTGTCTACACCCTTCAGATTAGTGATCTTACCGGTCTTTTCATCCACGTCTGCCCGATAGAGATAGCCGCCCTTGGTAGTAAAGAAGATTCTTCCACTCTCCTCGTCATATGCGATGGAAGAACGCTGGTCTCCGGCACCGGTCAGTTCCAGCCTGGAGATCACTTCGCCGGTATATTTGTTAAATGCATACAGATAGGAATTTCCTTCTGTTCCGCTGGTACCGTCATCTGTACCTACAATCACGGTATCTCCGATAACTGCGGAGCCGGCCCAATAGAAACCACCCATCTGCGTATGTTTCCAGGTAGCTGCTTTTTCTTCATCAGTCTTTTCTACGTTTTCATCAGTTACACCGATGCATACAAAGTTTGCATTTTTATTCTCACCATTCCAAAAACCGGTATAGATATAACCGTCTGAATAGGTGATAGGAGACAAGGACTGTCCCTTTAAAGCATCCTTATATACCCACAAAGACTCCAGGGTCTCTGCATGAAAGGCCTGAATCGTTCCATTGCTCAAGGGACAGAAAATCATACCTGCTGCATAGGTGGGCGGAGTGTAGCCAAAGTTTGGAGCTGCCACCATGGTTCCCTGTGCCAGTATTTCGCCGGTCTGTAAATCCAGCTTGTAAATGCCCGTTCCGCTCATTACGACCAAGGCATTATCCACAATAATCTGTACAGACGGTGCTGCAGACCAGCCGGAGCTCAGCTTCTTTACCCATTTTACTGCGATGCTGTCTACATCCTCGCTCTGAGGAGTTCTGGCATCCGTGATCGCCATGTTGCTCTCGTCTCCCCGGAAATTGGGCCAGTATGCGCTTACCTCCTTGGGCTGCTCTCCTGCTACCTTCTCCAGACTGACAGAAATCTTGCCGCCATCAGCGGGAACAGTGCCGCTCTTTGTTACATAACCGTTCTTGGCAACCGTATAGGTGTATTCATAAGCGCCAAACATACCGGTAAATCTACCGTCTTCCCCAGCCTTAACACTGGTACCGTTATGATCATATACTGCAACGACTGCATCCTCCGGTGTGGTTTCCACTTCCAGAGCCGCTTCTTTTGTTTTATTCAAATTTAAGGTGTAAGTATTGGATATTCCATCCTTGGATACCTCCACTGCAATCTTATCCGTATTGGAAATATCTACAACCGCGGAATCCTTGCCGTTGTAGGTAACGGCGTAGCTGTCGTACTTGGGCGTTGCTGCAAGGGTCAGAGTCTTAACGCTTTCTGCCAGAGTCAGGGTGTATTCCTTGGTAGCTGCTTTAAATGCGCTATCCCAGTAAACCGCTTCCTCACCTGCAACATCCAGAGCGGAAAGGGTAGGAGTTACCGCAATTTCAAAGCTGTAGGTCACACTCTCGGTATCCTCATCTGCAGGTGAAACCACCATGGTAAATTTGTTGTTGCCGCCCTTTAAGAAATTGGCCCATTTGGAAGAACCACTGGTCCAGGTAATATCCTTTTCACCGCCATCGTAATAAAGGGTTACCTTTTCACCGTTTCCATTCACTTTTGCGCGAAATCTCAGCTGAGTGGTGGAATCCGTAAGAACGGAATCCAATTTGTAGCTTAAAGTATCCCCATCAAAGATCAGATCTGTAGAGGTATAACTGTCTCCACTGTTTTTTAAATAAACATTGGTATCACTGGGGCTTGTACTGCTGTGGATGATCAGGGATTCCAGTTTTGCCTGCTTTTTGGACGCATTGATGGTAACGGTAAAGGGGACACTGTCAGCCTTTCCGTCGTTTGCCTTAAATACTAAGGTATGCTGGCCGGAGGCGGGTACTGCATAGCTGTACTGTGCATCTGCCGGGATCGCTTCATCTGTGCCCACTGCTACCGTATAGGTCAGACTGTCTCCATCTGTATCTGTAAACACCTTACTTAAATCCAGTGTATAGGTATCGCCTGCTGTAACGTCTGCCACTGCACTTCCGGTCTGATAGTTCTCCGCAAGTGTGGGAGCCGCATTCTGGCTCACAACTGTTACCTTTGCATATGCAGGTGCTGAAACCACACTACCCATGGAACCTTCCCGTCCGTCTGCCCATACGTACCAGGTTCCTGCTGTTCCCAGATTCAAAGCGGCAGAACCATCTGCCTGTGTCACAGCAGAAGCTGCCTGGGCATCATATAAAGTCTGGCTGTAGTAAACAGTCGCGCTTTCCACCGGAACCAGAGTCTGAACGAGATTTCCTGTACTCCAGTCCTGAACTGCCCGGCCCAGGGCCACGGAAAATGCCGTTCCTTCCTCCGCCTGATAATTATAGGTAATATTTCCTGCTGCGTCTTTAAAATAGTGGAATCCCGCTTCGGAATCCATCCAGAAACTGTAGTCTGCATAACCTGCCAGATCAATAAAGTCTCCGTCAGACAAAACTATCTTGTCTGCTGTGGCACCTGTAGAATATCCCCAGGCCTCTGACAGCTCCTGATCGATGGGATACTGACCATTGGCATAATAGGTCATATTCTCTGTGAAGCCGCACAGTCCACCTGCAAAATACAGAGAGCCCGGAGCGCCGGAAACAGAAACTGCCGACCAATCTCCCCCATAGAGCTTTGTATGGGTGTAGATAAACAGATGCAGAACGGTAATATCCTCGCTTCCGTCCTGGTTTCCATCATAAATGAAACTGTCCAATCCATACTCTGTTAATTTGATCTTTCCTAATTCCGATAAGGAAACCGGAACCTGCGCAAGATATTCTCCGCTGGAATTTTTTAAATATTTTCCGTCATAGCTGACAGAAACAGTTACTGTTTCGTCACTTGTATCCGGATTTGCCATGGCTGTCATAGGCAGACTTGTAAGCATCATTGCCACAGCCAGCAAAAAGGACACGATCTTCGTCATAAATTTTGCTTTTTTCATATTTTTCTCCAATATTCTAAATTTTTATCCCTTACTTTAATATACGCTTCCTCCCACGTCTGCACCCTGACCATTGCAGGTATAACACCATACGATCACATCTCCTTCCTGCAGGGTATAGCTGGAACAGCCGTAGTTGGGGAACCATCCGTTGACCTTGTACATCCATCCGGATTGATCTCCGCAGTCAAACTCATACAGATGGTTGATCCCTTCAATATAGTAGCTTTCATAGATGGGAGTATAGGAATACTCCAATTGAATCCCTGTTCTGCTGCACGCTCTCTGCAGCACTTCAAAAACGGTTTCTCCCTCGGCAAACTCCACCTGGCAAGTCCCCAGAATTGTTCCGTTTGCAGGCACATAGCCTTCTTTTCCGGGCTCCAGATTTTCCATGTTGCTTAAGATGGTGTCACAGCGAATTTCAATGGTACAATATTTTGCGGTAACGACTGGCTGTGTTTCCTCAGAGTCATCTGATTCTTCCGTCTCTGATGAGCTGCCGGTGTAAATCTCTTCCTCATCAAACTCCAGCTCCAAATCTTCTTCCGATCCTTCTTCTGCTTCAGAAGAACTGTTGTCAACAGCTTCCTGTCGCTCTGCTTCCAGGAAGGCCAGGAGTTCCTGCTGGGCTCTTAAGATCTCTGCCTCTCTTTCTTCCTGCACCCTTTTCAGGTCACTCTCGGAAAAACAGAAGTTTTGATCCATGCCGCATACCATGAGTCTGGTCATCTGGAAGTCACTGAGGCTTCCTGTCTGTATGGGGCTGACCTCACTGTCCTGCCAGTTATTGATCACAGATAAAACCTGCCCCGCCTCTACCCTTACGGTCTCCTCTGTCTCTTCTGCTGTGGCCTCTGCCTGACCGGAATACACATAAACCATGGTAGCTCCCGCCTGGGTAGAAATGGTTGCTACTGCCTGATCCAAAGAGATCTTCGTTTGATCGGAATACACAATTACATTTTCCTGATTCCTGGAATCCACAAATGCTTCTCCCTGTAAAACTTCAAAGGCAAATGCCGCTTCCAGCTCCCGGATCAGAAGCTCTGCATTTCCATTCAAGCAAACCCGGGCTGTATCCCCTTCCGAAACTGCCAGGGCAGCTGCCGCTTTGGTATACAGTCTGTCCTGTACGCGAACCGCTGTCCCTGTATCAACCTCATAGGCAATCCCGCTTCTCTCTATCATAGCGATTCCTTTTGCTTCCGAAACTGTCATCTGAAACTCTGTCTCTTTTTCAAACCAGCCCTTCACAGAGCCTACTGCCATGATGCCACAGAGGACCACAAGCACGATGGTCAGCACCATGCAGACATTTAAAATCTTTTGCTTTTTCATACATCCTCCTTTTCTTCTGATATCTATCTGAAACTGCATACTTTCCAGGATTGATCACGAAGCTTTCTTGCATAGAAATCCCGTGCAATAAAAAAAGCCATGACAGATAAAAATCCATCACGGCCATCACTTCGTGACACCCAAAAGCAAAAGGACCTAAAAACCCCTTTCTGTTTTTGGCATGCTCAATCATCATAGGTCTTCTGACTCGCACAATGTGAAACCACCTGGTCTCGCGTTTGTCATTCAGCCTTCTCAGGTTTCCCCAATGACCGACTCTCGTCACGAATGACATCCTCTTGTACATACAGCATTTTGGCAATGCTCCGGATTCTCACCGGATTCCCTCATCTGTGCGTCTATTCTTCCAATAGCAATACGCACAGTCATGATGCAGTGTATTTAATTAAACCCTCCGCAGATTCCTGCGAAAGGGGCTGCAGACAAAACCCTGTCTGCCCTTGGTCCCTTGAACCACAATAATTCTACAAAATACCACTTTGTTTGTCAATAAGCAATTCTGTGGTCTTTTTATAATAAATTATATTTCTTCTTCACAAACTCCACGATCCGCTCGTAGTCCTCGATGTAGTCGATCTCGGACCAGAAGTAGGGTGCTGCGTCCAGGGTGTGGATGTCCACCTCATCGCAGTGACCGTAGAGCACAGTCTCCCACCAGGTGTTGTAATCCTCCGCGTCCACCATTTCCTGCATGACGCGTTTGAAGGTCCCGATGTAGTTTCTGCCCACTTTGGCAGCGCCTACATATTCACAGGTGCGCTCCTCCACAGGCATTTCCTTTCCATATCCCTTTACCAGGCCATTCTCACAGCGGAAGAAATAGTCCCCCTCCAGGATACGGCGGTAGTCAGCCAGCATGGTCACATCTTCCCTGGCAGCCAGCAGATTTTCCAGAATTTCCTCCTCCAGATAAACGTCTGCGTTTGCAAAAAGATAGTCCTCCCCGGGCTGGATCATGTCCCTTGCGAACCACAGGGATGCAATGCTGTTGGACACCCGATAGAAGGGATTTTCCACGAAGGTCACATCCAGGTCCTTTAAAGCCTCAAAGAACAGATGTTTCTGATAGCCCACCACGATGGTCACGGAGATATCATGCCGCTGCAGCATGCGCACAGTATAGTGGATCAGCTGCTCTCCTGTTCCGATATCCAATAAGCTCTTGGGTTTATTCACTTCACGGCTGATGCGGCTGCCCACGCCTGCTGCCAAAAGTATCGCTTTCATCTTATGCTTCCTCCACTTCCAGGAATTCTTTTACGTACTGTTCCATGGCTGCCTTGGAGCCGGTGGAAATACGCAGGTAATCCTTTAGTAATTCATTTCCGAAGGATTTCACCAGCACTCCTCGCTTGGCCAGCTCCTCCTTCAGATAGGGGATCTCTTTCCTCGGTTTTACAAAAATAAAGTTACCCGCCTCTGCAAAGGCCTCGTAGCCCCTGGCCTTCAGCGTCTCTACCGCATAGGCCTTTCCTTCGGCCTCCTTGCGGATCAGCTCCTCGATCATGTCCGGGTGCTCCAGGATCCGCTCTCCAAAGAGCAGCGCCACGGAATTCACCTCAAAGGACGGTATAGACTTCTTCAGGTATGTGATGATCTCCGGATTGGAAATGGCCACGCCCAGCCGCAAAGATGCCAGGGAAAACAGCTTGGAGAAGGTACGGGTGACAATGACATTGTCAAACTCCTCCACCAGGGGGAGCAGGGTCTCCTTCTGGAAATAGTGGTAAGCCTCGTCAATATGGAGAATCGCTCCGCACTCCTGAGCCTTCGCAGCAATGCGGCGGCCCTCCTCCAGGGAGTAGCCATGTCCCACAGGATTGTTGGGGTTTAAAATTGCCACGATGTCCGCCTTATCCGTAATGGCTGCCAGCAGCTTCTCCACGGGCACGGTGAAATCCGGTTCCAGCTGCACCGGCACATGGCGGCGGCCCAGCATCGCACAGTTTACCCAGTACATCTCAAAGGAAGGTGCTACTGTTACCACCTCTCGGCCTTCCTGAGAGAATACCTCATAAATAAAGCGGATAGCCATATCAGAGCCGTTGGTAGCGCACAGGTTTTCTTTTTTCATGCCAATGTGCTCTGCGTATTTGTTCAGGAACCTGTCCGGCTCGGGATAAATAGCCAGGAACTCCGGCGTGATCTCCTTTAATACGCTATCCACAAACTCCTTGGGCAGGCCCTCGGGGTTCTCATTCATATCATAGCGCTTCTGTCCGTAACGACCCTGGTCCGGAAATATGCGGACGCAGTCGCGAATGTATGGGTTTACATAATACATGGCGTATTCCTCTCTTTCTGTACTTCTGCCAAACTCTGTCTCAGTCATGCCTGCGGGACAATTTACCCCAGCCGGTTCCATCCTCAAATCCTACTTTTGCGTACAGCCCTGCCGCCTCTTTCTTAAAATAGAAAATACAGGGTCGCTTCCCCTCCTGAAGCAAATCGTGACACAATCTGGACACGGTCTGATAGCCCAGGCCCTGTCCCCGGTAAGCTTCGTCTGCGATCACGCCGCTGACGATAGCCAGATTGTCAATCTCGGCGTAGGTAGCTGCGTGGCAGGCTATCTTTCCATCTTTGCAGATCACATAGTTGCGGCCGAAGCCCTCTCTTTGCCGGTCAACCAGCTGCTGACAGAACTCCTCCGGCACATAATGGCCGCCCAGACCCTCATCGCTGCAGATGAGCCGTGCGATCTCCATGCACTCCTCTTCTCCTGCGGCCTGCACCTGACTTAAATCCGCTCCCGGCTTCAAAGCCTTCATCCAGGCCACATAGCCCAGCTCCTTTTCAAAATCATCCTTCAAATGGGGCTCCAGAAGCTCGATCAGCTCCTTCTTTCCGTTGATCATGGGTGTGTTCAAAAGTGTGATCAGTTCCAGGGTCTCGGGAATATCCAGCTCCTCCCCGTAGGAAAACAGTTGAATGCCCTTGTAATACTCGGTGGCCACCCCAGTAATGCGGCCCTCCCGGGTGCTGTAGTAAATATGCAAATGGGGATTGTGGATCCCGTATTTTTTCAGATCAATATAACTGTACAGGCAGTTCTTCAGGTCCTGCTCAAAATACGCCAGAAGCGCAGGCACCTGCTCCTGTGTGGCAAGCTGATACATAGATCGGCTCCTTTCTTATCTCTTCCTCTATTCTACACCATGTGGACAGATTATTCCACTGTTTTCGGTACATAAAGGCTGTACAGATGGTCCTCATACAGCTTTTCGTAGGGCTCCTCGGACACCAGTTCCTCCAGGATCTCCACTTTTTCCGGCATCCAGTAGGCTCCGTTCACCTCTTCCGTAGCAATTACCACCACCGGATAGATGCCCCGGGCCAGTTTTTCCTCCAGAGTCTCTTCAAACAGCTCCATGGTCAGATAATCCAGATCCGGCCAGGAACTGCGGAAAAACGGCTTCATATCCGTCATAGCCTGGGCCGCTGTAAAGTTGCCGATGGTGATCAGTTCATAGTCCTCGTAGGGCTCAAGCTGCTCCTGCAAACGGTTCAGGCACTCTGAGCGCTCCGCAGTGGTATACACGCCGGTGAAAATCGGATTGTCCACTGTCTCTGTCAGCTCTTCCTTAGCTCCGTCATGATAAATATAGGTGTCCGCATAGCGAAGTCCCCCCGCCAGGACAAAAGCCACCGCAAAGGCCGGGATCACCATCCACTCCCGGCGGTTTCGGAACCATTTGCACAAGATGCACACGGTCACAGCCAGGGGCAGTCCCATGTAGATCCGATAGTAAATAGTCGCGGTATCCGTACCAATGGTCAGAAATCCCTCGATGATCATGGCTGTCAGACACAGGCAGCTGAATGCCAGATCCTTCTTGCGGTAATACCAGGCTGCCACGCCGGGAAGTACAATGCCCGCCACAGCCACAAAGGTCTGGATCCGCAGAATATCCTCCTGCCAGCCTTTTACCAGGCCGAAAGCTCCTGCCGCCAGAATGGCTGCTGCCAAGATGCACTGCTCTTTCCGTGAATCCGACTTGCTCCGCCAGAATTTCTTTGCCAGGGCCAGCACTGCACCGGCTCCCGCCAGTACAAGGCCGTATCTTACCCAAACCAGCGCTCCGTCCTTTAATCCCACCAGGAACTGATAAATACCTGTGGTCACACTGTGGAGGTCTCCTTCTGCTCCAAGAGCCGTCAGCACTGCCAGGTCTTCTATAAATTTATCCGGGCCCAAAAGCCCTATGGAAACTGCAATTCCGATCACACCCGCCAGGGCCCCTCCTGCCACCATAGGCAGGCAGGCCTTGACAGCCGGCCAGATGCGTTTTGGGGACCGCTGCTTCATCAGCTCATGCCAGAACACCACCACTACCAAAGATAAAAACAGGATATTGGGCATACGCACGAAGGCATTGAGGCCCAGGATAAAGCCTGAAAGGCCGATCAGCCTGGGGCTTTCCTTCCAAATGGCGTACAGCAAGAGCCACGCACCCAGGGTCACAAACAGAGCGGACCAGGCATTCCAGTTGATACAGTGCACCCAGGTAATGGCAAAGATGCTTCCCGCCAGAATGCACAGCTGCAATACCAGCTTGGGCATATAGGGCTTCAGCTTGCGATACACCAGCAGCGCCACCGCCGTGTAAACCACCACGCAGGTCCAGTTGAGGGCCAGCAGCTGGTGGCCCGGGAACAGATGATATACCACTCCCCCCAGCACCTCTGCAAACAGATAATACAATTCATTGATCTGCACAGAAGGCGTAAACACATAGCGATAATTTGCCAGATAAAAGCCGGTGTCCTGCACATCGAGTCCCTTATTGATGATGGGCAGATACCAGGTAAACAGCAGCACCCAAAGCAGGGCCCGGGCCTTATTCTTCAGGCTGCCCGTCACCAGCAGCAGGATACTGGCCGTGATCATCAGTATTTCCAGAAACGGTCCTTCCGTCCCAATATAGGGCAGGAATCCGGACAGCGTCCTTACGATCATAAATACGAACAGGTGCAGGCAGAGAATCCGAAGAGAATCCTTGCCGATGGCTGCGCCTGCAGAAGCAAGGGTTCCACTGCAGCTTTCTGCGCCTTTTTTTACACTCCGCTGTTCCACCAGATAGCACAGCACCATACACAGCAGAGAGCTTACAGAGCCCACCACCAGGTACAGCAGCATGGAATTTCCGTAGTCGCCCACAGACATATTGACCGGTCCGTTGACCACAGACAGGCCCACAAGCACTGCCAAGAGCACCGGCAGCACCCACTTTTTCCCAGCGAGCACCTCCACTGCATTGTGCTTCTTTAACCGGGCTCCCACCTCCAGGAAAGCCACGGCGTACAGGGCACACTCCAGGCTCCAGGGCAGCAAAATGGGACTTGCATAGTGAATACCCATAGCTGCCAGGACGCAGCCTGCTATGGTTCCAACTGCTGCCCTGGGATTTTTCTCCCGGATTTTTTCGATTCCCGCAAAAAGCACCAGTGTCAAAAAGAGGCAGGTCAGAAACCAGGTGGGCGCATTTAAAACAGTCATAAACTGTACGTTATTCTCTGTTCCCATGGGATACAGACAGTTTCTGGAATACAGCATGCCCAGCAGCGGGAAAAAGCTGTCCCCGGTAACCTGCCCGGTCAACAGGCTGTCCTTACAGAAGAAAAAGGCAAACAGGAACAGATTGTAAGCCACATAGGGCACCAGCAGGCGCCTGGCCTTTCGCAGAGCGAATTGACCCAGACTCTCGCCTTCCTTTACAGAAAAGGTCATGCCGGCCAGCACAAAGAATATGGGCATATAGAACATACCGCCCAGCCAGTTCACCACTCCCAGATCCAGCTCTGCATGGTTAATGAGTACCATGAGAATTCCCAGGGCCTTGGCCATATCCATCCAGGCGATCCGTTTTTTCTCCATGCCTTTTCCTCCTTTCCTTTCTTTCCGTGTTATGTTAACCATTTTTAGTCTTCTTTTTACATACCAACTGGGCCAGCTTCTGTCCCAGCGGCTCCACATAGCGCTGGCTAAGAAGCGAAAGTCCCAGCACGATGGCTGTGGTCAGTATAAAATCCAGTCCTACCGTCAGATGATATCCCAGTTTGTCCTGCAGCTTCAGGAAGAAGAAGCTGGAGAAGGTGGCGATCACCGGGAAATGCACCAGATACAACGAATAAGACACCTTTCCTAAAAACGCCAGAGGCTTGCAGCCAAACACCTTCTGGAGCCAGCTGTTTCCTACGGCTCCTACCAGCATAAGAGCTGCTCCCGCCAGATGATAAGGTACCACACGAGGCACGCCCAGCACACCGTAAATAGTGCCGGACATATCCGTGCCAATGGACGGATAGGATGCCAGATACACACCTGCCGCAAAGCAGAGCAGAGAAAGCCACCACTGCTTTTTATACCAGCTCATCAGCTTTTCCTGGGTGCAGACCACATCGCACACAAAGAAGCCGAAAAAGACTCCCACAAAATAAATATTAGTGACCAGCGCCACCGCCATGGCTACTGCGTAGGCCACATAACGCAGGGGATTTCTTCCCACCAGAGCCGCCGCCAGATAGATGACCAGGGCTCCCAGGAACAGATAGGGCATGGTCCAAAGGACCCCATTGTAATCATTGCTTCCCCAGAGGAAACAGCCTGCCAGGCTCTCCAGCAGCACCTCGCCCAGGCTCGCCTCAAAATTGTTAAAGCCATAGAACCAGTCCATGGACTTGGTGATCTCTGCCGCCTGGCTGTTGTAATAAAGCCCTGCCTTCATCAGCAGATAAACCACCAGATTTATCACTAAAATCGGTACTGCCAGTCGAAAATACCGCTTCTTGGCGCCATCTTTTAAACGGGCCTTATCCTGAGTCTTAAAATATCCCAGGCACAATACAAAGCCGCTGAGCACCAGAAACAGCTGTACCGCAAAATTTCCGTTGTAAAAAATATTTAAGGGAGTCTTGCCCAGAGCGATTTCCAGATTGGATGCTGTGTGGGCATGCTCCGGCTGCAGACTGTAGGCCGCATAATAAAAGGCAAAGACAAAATGGCACAGATATACCATCAGAGCGCCAAGTCCCTTTAACCCATCAATATAAGCCAGCTTTTTCATAACATGTTCTCCTTCTATTTGGCCTCGTCCAGAGCCTTGCAAAGGCCGCGGGTATAATTCTCCCGACCCGGACTGGACAGGTGAAGCAAATCCTGATAATGCTGCGTGGATGTATTATCAAACTCCACACCCTGGGCCGTCACCACCTGCTGACCGCTGACCGCCTGCAGACACTGCTCCATAAGCATCTGATAATCCTCATCCTCCTGCATGGTCACATACTTGGGGGTCTCCACAAAAGTCAGCCGGATTCCGTGCTCCTGCGCCAGCTCTATGATCCGTTCAAAGCCCTCTGCCTGGGCCACGTGGATTCCTTCCCGGGCGCCCAGCGTATAATCAAGAGCCTCCTGCGTGGTCCCTTCCGAATGGATCAGGGTTCCTCCTTTATAAAACTGGGAAGAAAGCAGCTTGTTGTGAATAGGCCAAGTCAAGATCTGCTCATTGTTGGCTGTCACAAACAGCTCGTAAAAATCCAGAAACTTCGTGTCGTTATATGCCTGCATCAGCTCCCAGGTATCCAGCTTGAAGGCTAGGTCTGTGTCCAGCAGGATCTTCGTATCGCTGATCCAGGGCTCAGAAGCCGCTGTGTACCCATACAGATCCACATACAGATTAGTGATCTCCACTCCCTGCTCCAGCAGATATTCCAGCTCCATGGCCATCAGGGCCGGCTGGTTGCCGTTGTAGGACAGGATGCAGACAGAGTCCCCCAATTCCTCTTCCAGCACATGGATATCCAGCCCCTGGCGAAACAGGGAGGAGCCTAAGAATACATGCTCCATGCTGCCGGCCTCAATCAGAGGCTTCATGCCATAGGCACCGCTTGGAAGCAGACGCGCATATTCATTTTTTACACCCAGCAGCGCCAGCACCAACACCAGGGCCGCTGCCACTGCACAAATCGTCTTTTTCATACTACCTCTTGTTACCGCAAATTAAAATGTCAGCCGCATCTGATACCAGATCACATTTCCGTGAACGGACCGGGAAATCCCCTCATTTCTCCCCCTCTAATTTCGGGAACATTTCTCCGCATCAATGGCCAGCACCACCATCAGGGCTCGGAGCGCATCCTCCGGCTGAGCCACATCGATCACATAGGTGTCCGTCAGCTTCCACAGTTCCTTGGAAACCTCGGCTACTATTCTGTTTCCGGCATCCCGAATAGCGTAATCCCATTCAAAGAAATCGCCCTCCACACTCCAGCCGTTTACATCTATGGTAAAAGTGGGCTTAAAAAAGGTGAACTCTTTTTTGATACTGCCTATGTACTGCTCTCCTGCATACATCTCAAACCGGGGCAGAAAGGCCAGAACCACTTCCTTCAAGGTTCCTGCGTGTCTTCCGTTTTTATCCAGAATGTGAAGCTTATGTCCCCAGGCGAACTGCCCTTCCACCGTAAAAACCGTGTTTCCCCATTCATCATACACATCATAGCTGTCCAGCCAGGAAAAAAATCGTTGTTTAAACAGTAATTTCATAAAGCTTCCTCCTTCGTATAATATCTTTATACTTAATATTTATTAGTTACATTTTTGTTCAATAGGCTTAGTTAAGCCCATGATATAATTGTCCCAGTGTCAATCAGGTAATAGTTCTTTTCCTCCCTGTTGAACCGCTCATGGTTGCTTCATAAGTAAGTCTGTTCCCCTGACATGGAAGTTAGCTTCAAACCTGCTGGCTGTTTGCTTAAGTTCATGGACTACCATCTTGCAGTGTGGTTTCGCATCTGTCCATCTTAAGCCGGATTCTTATATGCGAGGGTGTCGATGCTCCATGATCATGGGTTTTACCAAGCCGATTGAACACTTTAATTTACAACGAAAGAAGGTGATTACAATGAACACACTTTACGTCGGTATTGATGTAAGCAGCAAATCCAATGTCGTTTACTTAATGCTTCCTAATGGTGACAAGCACAGTAACTTTTCCGTTGCAAACTCACACGAAGGCTCTACTCAGTTGGTAAAAAGAATTCATTCTGCACTAATTTCTCATTCCCTTGATACTGTTCTAATAGGTCTTGAAGCAACCAATGTCTATGGTGACAACCTGGTGTATTTCTTAAGGGAAGATGCCATTCTGGCACCATTTAACAGAAAAATTCATGTCCTCAATCCTAAACAGGTCAAAAAGTTTCATGATACTTACAATGACTTGCCAAAGAATGATTATGTGGACTCTTTTGTTATTGCTGACTGCCTGCGTTTCGGTAGAATCAACAAAGAGGTATATATGGGAGACTACCGCTATAAAGCTCTCCAAAATCTCACACGAGCACGTTACTATGCTGTTCAAAATCTCACAAAAGAAAAGCAACGATTTATAAATGTGCTGTTTAAGAAGTATTCCACTATGACGCAGGAGAAGGTATTTAGCAATACCTTCAGTACTACCGCCCTTGCTGTCTACGATGAATTTGAATCCGCAGAAGCACTGGCAAATATGGACTTACAAGAGCTTACTGATTTTATTATTGAAAAAGGAAAAAACCGCTTTCCTGACCCCGATTCAGTAGCCAAAGCCATTCAGAAAGCCGCCCGCAGTTCCTACCGTTTGCCCAAAACGGTTAATGATTCTGTTAATCAGGTGCTTTCTATATCCATAACCTCAATGAAGGCATTGGAATCTCAAATCAAAGAGTTCGATAAAGCTATCAAAGCTCAAATGGAACTCCTGCCAAACGTATTGATATCCATTCCCGGCATAGGTCCCGTATATTCAGCCGGAATCATTGCTGAAATCGGCGATATCAATCGTTTTGATAATCAGGCTGCACTTGCCAAATATGCAGGTCTTGCTTGGAAGCAACACCAGTCTGGTGGATTTGAAGCCGAAGTTACAAGGCTTATTCCATCCGGCAACCGATTTTTAAAGTATTATCTGTGTGAAGCTGCATTTTCACTTGTAAGATGCGACAAGGAATACAGCGACTTCTACCACCTCAAATATAAAGAGGTAAACAGATATCAACACAAACGTGCACTCGCATTAACTGCCCGTAAATTTGTGCGGTTAGTCTTTCGACTGCTGAAAGACAATCGTCTATACACTCCAGTAAAGTAGATTTTATCTACCTGCTGATGAGCTACGCCCTGCTCATTTTTTGAAAATTTGGTCGACAGGGCTTAGGTGGGTGTTTTTTGTTTTCGTGAAATATATCATAAATAAAAAGATTATTTATTTTATTTCACTTGACATCTCACCGCTGGACTTGTACAGTATTTTTCTATTAGTCTGTCTTTATTCAATCTAAAGACTTTTAACAACTATATTACCGTAACTTTGTACTTTCTTGTCCTAAATAATTCTAAAATCAAATTATCAAAAAGCTTTGTTTCTCTTATTCCAAGAGTTTCGTTAACGCAGAATTTTATTTCTGCTGTTCCATCAGAAAAATCTAACAACCAAATAACTTTTTTCCCTTTATCCTTATATGAACATACAACTCTATCCTTATTAGACTCAATACACTTGTCTCTCCCAAATAGTTCTAATCGTTCTAAAAAACGTTCAAACATTTTAATATATGATTTTGTAGTAAAAATATTATTATTTAGTAAACGCCCAATAGTACGTACCTTTATTAACATAAGCCGCATTAGCGGCTGTTTCTAAATTTGTGTGTTTGATTTTCTTATGTATTCCGGCAGGGATTCTGACCACGGAAGCAGATCCTCCAGAAATTTTGTATCTGTATCTTCCATGTGTTCCGGAATGACAGACAATAAATATTCAAAATACTCATACGGTTTTAAGTTGTTTGCCTTTGCTGTTTCCGCAATGCTGTAAATGATAGCAGAGGATTTCGCTCCGCTTATGGTATCAATCATCTGCCAGTTCTTTTTACCGATACAGAACCCCCTGATGGCACGTTCACTGGCATTGTTATCTATAGGTACCTCACCATCTCTAAGGAATACACGCAGATATTTTTCCTGATTCAGCATATAAGCATAGGCTTCTCCCAGTTTGGTTTTTGGTGATACATCATGATTTGTGCTTTTGAGGTACA